>CAZQXF010000177.1:0-5894 GCA_964596975.1 uncultured Thiotrichales bacterium
AACTCGGTGGGCACCAGTAGTTCGAATAGCGTGGTGGCAACATCGGCATCGTTGTGTGTGGTTGTGGTGGCGCGTTCGATAAACCGATCGATCAGCTGGCGTTGCGTCTGTACCAGCCGGGCTTCGGCGCGGGCGCGCTGCGTGAGATAGACGAAATTCAGTGCGCCGCGCTCACCCTGGCTGATGCGCAAGCGTTCCCACCAATCATCGCCTTCGCTCCAGACGATACGCTCACGGCCACCGCGGGTCTCGCGGATGCCCGGCGTCAGGCTGATGCCATTGCGGAACTCGATATTGTGGCACAGGCCCTGCAATACCCTGGCGGCCTGAACCGCGCGGTCGAGAAACAGCTCGACGAATTCGATCGATTGCAAACGCAGCGGCGTGAAGCCCTTTTGTGCCACCAATGCCTTGTTGGCATCCTGCGCGCCACGCAGCAGCGCGGTCAGGGCGTCTTCCATGCTGATGCCGCCACTGCCACTGCCGACCAGCAGGCAGCTGATGCCCAGTGGCTGGTTGCTGGCAAAGCCATTGTCGTGCAGATGGCGGATATAGGTCAGCACGCCGTGGCGCATCGAACTTTGCAACTGTGCCGGCGACAGACTGCCGAGCTGACCGAGGCCGATGATGATGGCACCGAACAAGCGTGCGTTGCTATCGGGCTGGTCGCGCAGAAACACGCTGGCGGTATTGGCTGCGCCGGGATAGAGGCCTAGCTCGCGGCTTTGGCTCAGGCGGTTGTCGAGGCTGCGGTCGAGGACGCGCTCGGCGCTGACGATGACGTCATTCTCGTAGTGCCCGGCCATGATTGGGTGGCGGGCGTAGCGCAGGTCGCCGTGGGTGACGCTTGCCTGCAACAGCGGCAACGTGTCGCGGGGCTGCGGTGGTGGTGCAACACCCAGGAAGGCGGCGCGGGCCAGGTCGTTGTCGTCGGGGTAGAGATCCAGTGTGTCGATAGCGCGGCTGGGTGCGCGGCTGACCGTGGCTGTCGGTGGCTGGCGTTCGAGTCGGCTGGTGAATCCGGTGGTGAGGATCTCGACGATCGCGGCTTGCTGATCAGCGCCATCGTCGCGTGGCAGGTCGCCATGATTGATTCGGCAATACCAGGTCTCGATGTCGGGCAGGCGTGCAGACGCCCAGGTCACACGACCGTCGCCGCCGGTGGTCTGGCGCAGCAGAATGTCGTCGTCGCTGATGTCGAGTCCGGCAGGGGTGCTGTCCTGCTGGCCGAGTATCAGAAACATCCGCTCCGGGTCGATCGCCTGATCGCGCAGCAGTTCGCGGCTGCGGCGGGCGCGGTTCAGGTCATCCGCTGCGGGGCGTGGCCAGCCGCCGGGCAGGGGTAGCTGGCGCCAGCTGCTGGCTTTGAACAGATCGAGGTCGCCGTCTTCGGGCAGCATTTCCAGCAGTCCGGGAAAGCCGGTCAGCAGGGTCAACAGCTCTTCATGGCTGTTTTTCAGGTCGATGGCGGCGAGCATTCGCGACAGCTTTTCGTGGCCGAGGAACAGCGACGGAATCGCCCAGGAGCCGTGGTTTGGCGTCCCCAGCATCAGCAGGTGGCTGCCGTCGCGTTCGCCCATTGTTGCCCACAGTTCAGGGTGGCGGGCGATCATGGTGCGTGCCAGCAGCCCGCCCATGGAGTGGGCCAGCAGCCGGATCGTGGTCTGCGGGTGCTGCGCTATCTGCTCGCGGATGGCCTCGGCGAGGCGGTCGGCGCTGTCCTGTAGTGACTGCCGCCAGTCGTAGGCAAAGGGAATAACCGTATGCGTTCGGCTGAGTGTTTCGACGATATCGCCATAAGTCGAGGCGTGCAGGCTCACCGGATTGGCGTCACGATGAATCCGCAGTTTGTTCATGCGGCCGAGCGCGAGGTTGAACAGGTCGACCCAGATCAGATGCCGACCGACTTCGAGATGGCTGCCAAACACGCCGGGCAGCACGAAGCAGATCGGGCCGCCTTCGCCGCCACGCCGGGCGATGCTGCGTGCCGGGATCTCGCGGGTTGCTTCCAGCAATGGCGTGAACCCTGCGTTACTCCCTTCCACGCGACTCAGGCCGCTGATCAATTTCTGCACGCTGTCGGCGTTGGCGAAATAGCGGAAATGACTGACTTCGCCGCCCTGGTGAAACGACTGTCGCACGCCGTCCTTGCGTGGCATGCCGCCGCTCATTGCCGAGGTGTTGACCACCAGGTCGTGCTTCTGCAGGTAGAAAAGATTGGTGACCAGCACGGCCAGGCTTTGGAACAAGCCCTGGGCTTCGATGTCGCCTGCGATGACGGAGAGGTCGGCATTGTTGGTGGTCAAGCGCGAGTTGGTCAGGCGGATAAACGGCGATTCCGGCATCATGGCTTCGAGGCCGGGCAGCTCCTCGGGGTCGGTGCGCTGCTTGAGGATCGCCAGCAGTACGGACTCGACAAAGTTGTAGGTCGGGCTGGCGCGCAGGGCAGGGATCAGTTTCAGTGCGTTGAGCAACACCGAAAAATAGATATCGAGGCGCTTGCTGGCCAGCGTCGTGCCGCGTGCCGGGCAGGCGACCCGCACGAAACGCTCGACACGAATATCCTTGTGGCTGAGGAGCGCCGCAAGCTGGCGCAACTGCTCGGCCTGATCCGGGCGTTGTGTTTCAAACAGCGCCAGCTCGGCATCGGTGAAGGGCGCTGTGCCGTCGTCGACATCGCCCCGGCACAACAGCTCCGCCACCAGTCCGCCACGGGAGTGACTCACCAGATGCAGCCGAGCGCCATGCGGCAGCTTGTCGACCAGCTCCAGTGCGTTGTCGATGGGGCCCTGTGATAGGCTGCGATGCTCGAAGGCGTAGACATGCTCGCCATAGGCTTCTTCGACATGTTGCCGCCAGACATGCTGCTGCTCGCCGCTCCACAAATCGCCGAAACTGCCCTCGGTGCTGGAGGCGGTACCATGGATGAACAGCAGTATCGGGCGGTCGGCGGGAATGTCGGCCCCCGGTGGATGCAGCGCGAACTCGTCGAGACTGCATTGCAGCAGGCCGCCACCTTCGATCAGCTGTCCTTCGAGCTTCTCGGTCAACTCTCGGGTTGCCAGTGCGGCGACATCGTCGCTGCTGGGCAGGATCTTGAGGAACTTGAGTGCCTTGACGAAAAAATTCTTGAAGCCGCCCCGTTGATTGCTGCCCAATGGCAGGTGGAGTGGCACGGTGAAGCTGTCGTCCCCACCATCGCGCGGTTCGGGGCCAGCGATGATCTCCAGCCAGGACTCCCGTGTCAGGTAGAGTGTGACGTCGCCTTCGAGTTCCAGCTGCACAATTTCATCATCAGCGAGGATGCGTTCGCTGAATTGCGACTCGGCGGCGCGGGATGCCGTCAGCTCATAAGCGTCGACCACTTCCGCTTGTAGCAGATCGAAGCCCGTGGGAGCCAGGCGTTCGCCAATGCTGGCGGTCTGTACTTCGCCGGGGATGCGTAATGTGAATGCTGAGTTCGGCATGGTCGGTCCGTCCTTTTGTTCCGCGGGTGAAAACGTGACAATCTGTTTCACCTTTCTTTACAGGATAGACCTTTTGCAAGGCTGGTGTGGCGGGAAAATGCCCCCTTCTCTCAGGTATTGTTCAATCTGTCGCCTGTCCAGCACTGTAGCTCGTCGGTAGTGCCGAGGTCGATCACCTCACCCGCTTCGAACAATTCACCGGCAATCTGGAAGCCCTCGCGCATCGCCGCCTGGAGCACCGTGCCAACATAGATCTCGTCGCGTTTTGCCAGATCCTGTTCCGCTGCGAGAGTGGCGAGGTAGTGATGCATGAAATCGCTGAAGCGTGGGGACCAGACCGCTGCGAACCAGCAATGTTTCAGCTTGCAGTCGGCCTGCTTGATTTCGATACGAGAAATGGTCAGTTGCTCGTTGAACGCGACCATGTCCCACTTGTCGGCGCGTGATTGCGGCATCAGGCCGAGGACGACATCGGCATCGCTGTTGTCCAGTCGTTCCAGCATCGGCGTGAAAATATCGCGCGGCTGGAACTGCATGTCAGGAAACCCCATGGCCACATTCTTCCCGCGAATAAAGGGCCAAGCCTGATCAAGTGTAAATGGCGTGCCCCAGGGCAGGTTCATCAGCAGATAGGCGATGTTGAGTCCGTAGCGTTTGCCGTCGCCAAAAAACCGCGGAATATCCCATTTTCCATCACGAATAATAAAATAGGTCTCAGGAATGCCGGCGCTGGCAAAAGCGTGGAGCAGGCAATCTGCCATGACACGAACCGGCTCACCGCCTTGCCTGCCGGAAATGGCCAGAGGCATGATTTCCTTGCTGCATGGCATTTTTCCGAGGCGGGATGCAAGCCCCGCGGCGGGGACCAGGGCAACGACTTCTCTGCGCGGTCGTTCGTTGTTATGTGTAGAACCCGGCGGTTGCATCATGTTGTGGCATTCCAAGCGAGTAAAACTGCTGTTCCCGGAACGTAACTGCTCAAGTGTCGGCGTTCAGACAAGCAGGCTGGGCAAGTCCCTCCGCGTCAGTCTGCCAGATGCGGCCAGGTATCGAGCACGAGCTTCCTTCCGGCGAACGCGCGCCACATTTTCGGAATGGATTTAATGTGTTCGCGGGCAATTTCTTCGATGCGGCTGGAAAGCTCGGCTGCCGGTGCTTCATGCATGCCGAGCAACTGGATTTCGCAGATTTGCGGTTCGTCGATCGGTTTGCCGATCTGGCTGACCAGCGCACATTCGACGCTGCCGACTTGTGGCAGTTCCTGGGCAATGGCGCGCGCCATCATGCCGGCAGCCACGTTGTAGAGCTTGCCGACGTGCGTTACCGGGTTTTTACCGGCGACCGACTCCATGGTCATCGGTCGTCCCGGTGTGATCAGGCCATTGGCGCGGTTGCCGCGACCGGCTTCACCGTCATCCCCAGCCTCCGCCGAGGTGCCGGTGACAGTCAGGTAGATGCTGTCCTGTTCGGGGCTGTCAGCAGTATTGACGTCGACACTGACGTTGCGCGCCGTCAGCATTTCGGCGTGATTTTTTGCAGCATTGGCCAGTGCCGCCTTTTTTTGCAGATAGTCATCCATGTCCTGGATGTGGCGGTCGACGAAAGCGCAGGCGATGGTCAGCTGAATATCATCGCCGTTGCGCACACCCATGACCTTGATGTCCTCGCCGGCTTCCGGGTGGATCTCCTTGAACTCTGGATAGTTGAGGTAGTGTTCCACGTCGTAGACGATGTTTTCCAGCTCGCTGAAAGGCGCGAAGCCAACGCCGCAAGAGGTGTCGTTGGCCAGTGGCACCTTGCCTTGTTCTTCACGCCGGAAAAGCTCTTCGAGATCCATCGAACCTTGTCGCACCAGGCAGTGAAACTGCACATGGCGTTTGGCGTCGAGAAAACGCAGATGATCTTCCAGCCAAATTCCGCAGCTCTCCCGGGCCAGTTCTTCCACCGGCGTCTCGATCCCCTGCCACTGCGTCACCGCGCGGCCAGCCAGGTAGATATTGATCGGCGCATCCAGCTTGCCACCCCCAAAAGCGGGAGAAGCGGCGCCACCCCAGAGCAATACCTTGTCGACGTTGTGGTGCAGAATCGCGCCAAACTCATCCAGATAGTAACGCGACAGCGCCAGGCTGAATTCCTCGGCCAGCGCATCACTGATCGTATCGGGATGGCCGCTGCCCTTGCGCTCGACAATCTCCGAAGGGCGCTGGTCAGGGAATGGTCTGGAAGAAGGCGTGATCTGAATCTGCATTTCGTGATCCTGAAATTGGCGGCAACCCGATTCGGTTTTCCGGGACCGGGCTAGCCAAGCCTTGGCACACAATAAAAAAACCCCGAGCACCCGAGCAAGATCCCCTGCTCAGGCGTTAAATAGATGGCGGAGAGGGAGGGATGGATTCGCGGCGTCCTGCCGCTCACCCCTGCGGGGCG
>CAZQXF010000178.1:0-2446 GCA_964596975.1 uncultured Thiotrichales bacterium
GAGATACCAGTCGTATTTTCTACCGATGGCGATGTTACCGCTGATCAGACCGTTGTTGTCGTACTGGATGAAGTTGATGTCCTGATTTGCGGCGGCCGGACTGTAGTCCACCAGGTTGATGAATGCGGTGCTGACCAGCGCATCCGTCACGGCATCATCCGCAACCGCCACGTAGCTGCTACTGGTGGCATCGTACTGTAGCCACTGGATGTCGATGGATGCGATTTTGTCCGCACTCGTGGCGTCGTAATTGATACTGATCTGCGGGACGAAATTGAGCGGATGGCCCGCATCGTCCAGTGTGTCACTCAGGGCGAAATCGAATTGTGCAATCGTTTGATCATCTGCCTTCAGTACCCACGGCCCTTCAGCGCTGGTGATCGGGAAGCCAAAGGATAAGCCGGATGTTCCCTCGCTCAGACCTTCAATATGCTGGTAGTCGTTGTAGCAGTAGTTGTTCGACTGGCTGCCCATCGTCATGTTCTGGTTCATGATGCCGCTGGTGGCCGAGAAGGTCTGTTCGTTGATGGTGACGGTTTTGGGCGGGAAAAGCCCAAAAGAGACGGCGCCATCGCATAGGTCGGAAAACGTCAACGAGGACGTGTTGGTTTCGATCAATGCATCAGACTCTCTCAGCACAAAATCTGCCGGTTGGGTGAAATCGCTACCGAGGCTGGATATATCGACGCCCTGCCAGCGCCATTCAACAGTCGGGAAGTAATATTCACCGTTACGCTGACTGTAGTTCAGGTAGACATTCGCCAGATGACGGTAGGCATCGTCATATTTCGCGAAATGCTTCAAATCATCGAGGGAGAGTGTGACGCTGGCTTCGATCGATTTGGCATCCTTGTCGGAGCGCGCCGCCTGGGGATTGGCGGGATCAGCCGAAAGCGTGCCGATATCGATAGCGTCGCCGGTGGCGGCGGAGAAAGGCAGGTCAATCAGACTGCCGTCCGCCGCAACCGATACCGATGCCGGAATCGTGACATAGGCGACCACTTTCTCGTCTGGCGTCGGCGCTTTTGCGTTCACCAGCAGCAACACCCAGTCATATTCCTTGGTGAGAGTCAGTTCGAAGCTACCATCAGCCGCCAAGCTGGCGCTTTTGATATTGTCATACACACCAATATCGATATTTCCGTGGTCGGAAGGAATGGCGACCAGCGTATCCACCGAATCGAGCGGCTCGGCAATGGCGGCACTGAAACCGAGCCAATGCGCCAGCCTGCTCCAGCCGTCACCACGCCGGCTGATGGTGTAGTCGGCAGTATTGACGCTGCCAGTCACACTCAGCGCCGAACTGCTGCCACCGCCACCGCCACTGTCTCCACCACAAGCGGTCAACGCTACCGTGAGTGCCAGGCCAAGTGCTTTCAACGGCAAGCCGGCATCGTGATTTGGTCGAAAAGTCCGAACACTGGACATGATAAACCTCCCTGTCAGTCAACAATAAAGCCGCCTTGATTCTGCGCCAGCTACAACACCAAATAAAGCCGCAACCCACACGTAAGTTGATCTGGATCAAGACCTCCTCCCAGCAGACCGACTTGTCCCCAGCCGGGGTCAGGTCTTGTTTGCACGTTGTGCGTGAGATAGCATTACCCAATGGCTAGACCACTCAGAATTGAATACCCCGGCGCGCTATATCATGTCACCTCTCGCGGCGATCGCCGCGACGACATTTTCTATGATGACGACGACCGCCTCTCCTGGCTGGAGGTGTTCTCCCACGTTTGCTCCCGCTTCAACTGGCGCTGTTATGCCTGGTGCCTGATGGACAACCACTACCATATCGTGATCGAGACGGTTGAAGGGAATCTGTCACGCGGCATGCGTCAGCTCAATGGTGTCTACACGCAGCGGAGCAACCGCCGGCATGACCTGGTGGGGCACATCTTCCAGGGCAGATACAAGGCGATTCTGGTAGAACGGGACGCGCACTTACTCGAACTTGCGCGCTATGTGGTGCTGAATCCGGTTCGTGCGGGCATGGTCGAGGACCCGGCGGATTGGCCATGGAGCAGCTACCTGGCAATGATCGGTCAGGCAGAAGCTCCGGGATGGCTGGATACCGCTTGGCTGCTCGGGTGTTTCGGCAAACAGCGTAAACGCAACATCGCAAAATATGTCGATTTCGTTCGAGCCGGTATTGGGCTGCCTTCCGTCTGGGAAAACCTTAGAAGCCAGATCTATCTGGGCAGCGATGATTTTATCGACAGTCTGCATGACAAGCTTGATACCTCCCGACTGGCTGAAGTGCCGCGCCCACAAAGCAGACCAGCGGTGAAGTCACTACGCTGGCATCAACAACAGGCGAGTGATGACAAAGAAGCCATGGCAACCGCCTACCAATCGGGCGGCTATACAATGAAAGAAATCGCGGATTTCTTTGGCGTGCACTATTCTACGGTGAGCCGGGTGGTCAAGTCGTTTGAAGAAAATG
>CAZQXF010000178.1:2546-5889 GCA_964596975.1 uncultured Thiotrichales bacterium
TTTGGCGTGCACTATTCTACGGTGAGCCGGGTGGTCAAGTCGTTTGAAGAAAATGGTTGATTTCAAGACCTGACCCCAACGAGGAGCTACAGAGGAAATACGCAATGAGTAGCAGACGAACTATCATTTCACTGGCCCTTCTGGTCTTTGCAACCAACGCGTCGATGGCTGCTGAGGACTCAAGGCAGTTGGTTGTGCTACCAGAAATGATGCAACAGCACATGATGTCGAATATGCGAGATCATTTGGTGGTTTTAAATGAAATACTCAGCAATATGGCGACTGGGCAATTGGATCAAGCAGCAGAAGTTGCAGAGTCACGCCTGGGAATGAGTTCGCTTACATCGCATGGGGCAAGTCATATGGCTAAGTTCATGCCAGAAGGCATGCGTCAAGCGGGTACAAGCATGCATAGGGCAGCAAGCCGTTTCGCGTTGAAAGTGCAAGAAGGCGACTTATTGCCAGCTTATACTGCTCTTTCTGAAATCACGTCTGCTTGTGTGACATGTCATTCTGGTTATCGTATACGATGAATAACGAGTAGATTAATGAATTACCGACCAGTTCTTGGATGAATCACTACCTGCCGACCGGAAAATCACGCAACAACGCCGCCACCTCTTCAGGCTTGTCTATCTGCACGAAATGACCAGCTCCTTTGATCAGGTGCGATTCAGCATTGGAGAACTGGCGGAAAAACTCTCTTGCAACACCCGCATTCAGATACGGGTCGTCAGCCCCAAAAATAATTGTCACTGGCCGATCAAATGCCCGAATGTCTGTCATTCTCCCGGCACGTTTTTCTACCTCCTCGCGCAGTACGCGGTTCAGACCGAAGAATGCCGGTCGGATTTTCAATGATTGATGCCCGAGTATTGTTGTCACTGGAGCTCGAAGCTGCTGGTTGCTGACAAATTTCTCGATCTGCTCGTTATAGCCCTTGATCCATAGGCGATCGAAATGGGTTGTCAACCACACAGAAATATCGCGATACAATCCCGGCGTAGAGAAACGCGCAATCGCCTCAGGCGCTTTCAAACTTTTCATGGGACCATAATAGGTATTGAGCAACACCAGGCCTGCTGTCATGTCGGCGTTGTCCAATGCCCAATCGATGCCAGGCTGCCCCGATGCATCGTGAACCACCAAAACGACATTTTGCAGGCCGAAATACGCAATGACTGCTTCAAGATTGGCACGCAAGCTGGCCACATCATAGCGGTGATCACGGGGTTTGTCGGAATCACCCCAGCCGATGAAATCAAAGGTGATGATATGGCGCTCATTGGCCAGCTTTGGCACCAGCCAATCGTACAGGTGCATGCTGTCGGGAAACCCGTGCATCATTACCAGCGCGGGGCCGGCCTTGTTCCAGCCATATTCCCGGACGTGTATTTTCAGTCCATCCTGATCAACCATGTGGGTTTTATATTCCACCCTGTTACGGTAGTCAGCTTCATACGCATCGAAAGCTTCATGGTGATCAATTGTCGAACAGGAAGACAAGGACATGGCGCCGAGCGCCAGTAGACAAATCGACATCAAGCGTTGCAGTAACGGGTGCAAGAACATGGAGGCTCCAGTAACTTTCATAATGGAAGTTACTGGAGCCTAAGACACTTACTTGCACATTGCAAGTCACATCAACGCATGCTAGTTTCAATCGTATGGCTAAAACACAACACGACACCGACCGCTTTGCCCGCTCACCCTGCCCCATTGCATGCACACTGGATATTCTGGGCGACAAGTGGACACTCCTTGTGGTGAGGGATCTACGCTCAGGGAAAAAAACATATACGGCACTGCAGCAGTCCCCCGAAAAGATCCCCTCCAATATTCTTGCCGACCGCCTGAAACGGCTGGTGGAACACGGCATCATAGAAAAGCGCGCGTATCAGCAGCATCCCGTACGCTATGAATATGCCCTCACCGACAAAGGCAAGGCGCTGGGCAAGGTATTGCAAGCAATGGTGAAATGGGGCGAAGAACACATCCCCGGAAGCAAGGCGCTGATGAAACCTCCCGCCAAACTGTAGGTTGATCCGAACGGAACAGGCTATAGACGGTAGAGTAGAGGCACTATGTTTATCAGCATTCTGGAACTGTTCAAGATCGGGGTTGGCCCGTCCAGCTCACACACAATGGGACCAATGGTCGCGGGCGTGGCCTTCATCCAAGAAGTGGCGCGTTTTCTGCGCGCCCGAGCATCCAACCATCGCATATCCATATGTTGTACGCTGAAAGGCTCCCTTGCCGCGACGGGGAAAGGTCACGCAACCGACCGAGCGGTGGTTTTGGGCCTGCACGGCTACTCACCGCTGGACGTCGCCGAGAAAGATCTGGACACACTCATCCCGGTACTTTGGCAGCAAGCGTCTATCCAGCTCGATGATTCACGTACTGTTGCCTTCTCCCCAGATACCGATATCGTTTTCGATACCTCTGCCCCGCTTCCAGAACACCCCAACGGCATGATCTTCGAACTATTGGACGAGCAACAAGCACCGTTACTATCAGAAACCTATTTCTCCATCGGTGGTGGTTTTATCAGCACATTAGACGAAATCAATAGCATCGTTGCACCACTACAGATGTCACCGGCCGACAGCTTCCCATATGCCTTCGACTCCGCACAATCAATGCTCGATATGGCGACGGACAGTGGCTTATCGATTGCGGACATAAAGCGAGCAAATGAGATCAAAATGATCCCAGCTGGGGAACTGGAACGCGGTATCGATTCGATATGGCAGGCCATGAGGCTTTGCATCGAACGCGGACTGGAGGCAGAAGGCATTTTGCCGGGGGGATTGAATATCTCTCGCCGGGCGAAGCAACTCTATCAGCAGCTACAGGCGCAACGCGACAAAGCCAACGTCAACGACTGGCTATGCGCCTATGCAATGGCCGTCAATGAAGAAAACGCCGCTGGCCACATGGTCGTCACCGCACCCACCAATGGTGCGGCAGGCGTCATTCCTGCAGTGCTCTATTACCTCGTCAAGCACGAATCAGGTAGCGTTGATCAAGTGCGAGACTTTTTGCTGACGGCCAGTGCCATCGGCGGTTTGATCAAGCATCTCAGCTCCATCTCCGGCGCGGAAGTCGGCTGCCAGGGCGAAGTAGGCGCAGCAGCATCGATGGCCGCAGCAGGGTTATGTGCAGCATGGGGTGGCAGCCCCGAGCAAATAGAACACGCCGCGGAAATTGCCCTTGAACATCACCTCGGCATGACCTGCGACCCAGTCAAAGGGCTTGTGCAAGTACCCTGCATCGAGCGCAACGGCTTTGGAGCCATCAAAGCCTATACTGCGGCATCGCTGGCAATTCGCGATACCGG
>CAZQXF010000179.1:0-5858 GCA_964596975.1 uncultured Thiotrichales bacterium
TGAATGCTGGCAACACGGGCTCCGAGCAGGACTTCCTTGATTCATTGAGGGGTGCTGAAGGTCCGGCAGGTCCGCAAGGCGACCAAGGTCCTGCCGGTCAAGATGGCACGGATGGTGAATCGGCATATCAGATCTGGTTGAACGCTGGTAATACCGGTTCCGAGCAGGACTTCCTTGATTCGTTGCGGGGTGCCGAGGGTGCGGCAGGTCAAGATGGCATGGATGGTGAGTCTGCTTATCAGATCTGGTTGAACGCTGGTAATACCGGCTCCGAGCAGGACTTCCTCGATTCATTGCGGGGCGCTGAAGGTCCGGCGGGACCGCAAGGTGACCAAGGTCCAGCAGGTCAAGATGGTGAGTCTGCTTATCAGATCTGGCTGAATGCTGGCAACACGGGCTCCGAGCAGGACTTCCTTGATTCATTGAGGGGTGCCGAAGGTCCTGCAGGGCCACAAGGTCCGCAAGGCGACCAAGGTCCGGCAGGTCAAGATGGCCAGGACGGTACGGATGGCGAGTCTGCCTACCAAATCTGGCTGAATGCTGGCAACACAGGTTCTGAGCAAGACTTCCTCGATTCCTTGCGAGGTGCCGCGGGTCCGGCGGGGCCACAAGGTCCACAGGGAGAGCAGGGCCCGGCGGGTCAGGATGGTGCTGACGGCATGGGGTTTTTTGACTGGTTTACTCAAGATGTGGGTGACGTCAATCAGGACGGTCAAGTCAATGCCAATGACGTCAGGGACTGGCTGAATGCTGGTAATACCGGTGGCTCAAATAGTGGGGGCAACAATGGAGGAGGCACCAATAACGGCGGCGCCAACAGTGGCCCAAACAGCGGTGGTGGCTACTATAACGGCAACAATCAGGGAAACTGGTGGTGGTATTGAGCCCACCTGACTGATGTCACAAGGGCTGTGACCGGTCGGAGGCCCCGGTTTCCGCTCCTTGAACGTCCCTTGTGGTTTCAGTACATGGAGTAAATATCTTGGCATCTGGTGGGATGCCTGGCCTGAACCGGCGTTGTGGGGAGCTGGGATGTTTCCCCACCGCGCCGTCGGCTTGGTCATGCAGCCACCGTCGTGCTGAGGTTCGCGCAGCCTGGGAGCTGAAAGGAACTTTCAACGCCGGTCACATATTCAGCGAAAGAACTGAGGGTTTCGCGGGGCGCATGAATCTTTGGGCGATCTGCGCAGTCGAAAACCCGGTAAGGCGGAAAAGCGTTAGTGGTGAACGGAACTGCGTGGTTGGGGATCGGCGTATCAGCCAATGTTGGGCCGATGGCGGGATATATCAGAAGCTGCATATTCAATAAACAGACGAACAGGGCAGAACAATCAAAAGTCAAAACTACAGAAAGTATTTGGCCAGGAATGAGAAAACGGGAAAGGGAGACAACAATGGTGGCAATCACGGCAAGCCGTTGAGGTTTGCACGTTACCCTCGCAGGGAGGTCATACGTAATAATCTTCTCTGTGGCTGCCGCGTCCCGTTGCAATTCGAGGCTGGCTCGATCGGCCATTGTATTGAGGCGTTGCCCTGGTGCAATCCCAGGCCCAGTCCGGGAGCCGCAGTGCTGACGATACGTGTAGGGGAGCACAAGCTTTGGTTGCAACTCAGTCGCTGGCCGCGGCTCGACATGGCTGGTGTGTTGCCACCTATCTCAGCTATCGCCAGGATGTCGCCCGATCTGCGTGTCATTCTTGCGCAGGCTGCTTTCGGGGATTTTGTCCCCATACTCGAAGCGCTGTTCATGCAGAAAGTCGATATTCTCGATCTCTGCTGTACCTCTCCTGCGCTCGACTATGATCAGTCACTACAGCTGAAGCTTGATCAGGGCAGCGATCTCGTTCTGCTCAGTGTATTTGGTTCCAATACCGCCATGGACATGGTGTTCGACAAAATGACCGAATGGCCCCAACCGGCCGGCAGTGTTGCGGAAACGCTGTCATTTTCCGTAGCAGCGGAAATCGGCTTCAGCACGATCTCGAAATCAGATCTGTTGGCGCTGGCCCCAGGTGATGTCGTACTTTTGGAGCCATGTGACTTTTTGGCTCGACGCCTCATCCGACTGCGTATTCCCCCGTCGCTGGAAATCTATCTCAAACTGGAGCATGGCAAGGCAATGATCGACGATATCAAGCAGGACAACAACATAGAAGACCCATCGAATGAACCTGTCAATATCGATGAGCTGAATGTCACCCTCACCTTCGATGTTGGCGCACAGCAACTCGCGTTGCATGAGCTGAAAAAACTTCACAAAGGGTACACTTTTGAATTGAGTAGGCCGTTAAACCAGCTGGTGACGATTCGATGCAATGGCCAGAAGATCGGGACCGCCGAGCTGATCGAGGTCGATGATCGCGTCGGCATGCGGGTGGTAAGCATGGCTGGAATATAGTCTGGTTTCAGGCAGCACCAGCATCAATGTCTGAATGGCGGAATCTTCACGCGTGAAAACACGAGCATGGGCAGCAGTTCACGTTGTCAGCGTCGTCTTCGAACCAATGTTGTGAATATGGATCTCAGTCGATACATAAGCAGCTGACAGCAATGATGCGTGGGCTTGGAAATGCACAAAAAAGCGGATAAGAGTGGTATCCCCGGCTCGATTCATTGATTGAAAGTGGTTTCGGGATTTCCTGTCCGGGCTAGGTTACAAGTCTCCCTCTTGGGGTAGGGTTCCCACCTTCGCGAAGGGGGGCAGCGATGTTTCTGCCAGTGGTGCCAACATCCACTTGGATGAACTCCGTAACTTGACTTTAACAATAACAATATCGACCGCGCCAGTCGAAAGGCGGTGAGTCGGCGGGAGACAAAAAGTGGATAGTTTACCGAATCCATTCATTCTGCTGGCGGGGATGAGCATCCTCGCACTGGCGCCATTCGTGGCGATCATGGTGAGTTCGTATATCAAGATCGTTGTTGTACTCTACATCCTGCGAAATGGTATTGGTTTGCCACAGGTGCCGCCAAATATCGCCGTCAATGGACTGGCCATCATCCTTTCCCTCTATATCATGGCGCCAGTTGGCTTTGCGATGATGTCCAATTTCCAGCGACATGATGTGGCGCTGAATGATTTTCGCAACCCTGCCTTGCACGAGGCATTGAAGGATAGCGTGACACCGCTATCCGACTTCATGAAGAAACATGCCGATAAAACAGAGCGCCGTTTCTTTGCCGAGACCACGAAACAGCTCTGGCCTGAGGAGAAGGCAAAAACGGTAGATGAAAACCATCTTCTCGTGCTGTTGCCATCTTTTACCATCTCTGAATTGAAGTCAGCCTTTCAAATCGGCTTTATGCTCTACTTGCCGTTTATCGTTATCGACCTGATCGTGTCGAATATCCTTCTGGCAATGGGCATGATCATGGTATCCCCCATGATGATCTCACTGCCATTCAAGATCCTGCTTTTTGTCATGGTCGATGGCTGGACGCGGCTGATTCATGGCCTTGTACTCAGCTATCAGTAGCATCAATCAATAACGGGGCCGAAAAACATGACTGAACAGGATCTGGTTTATTTTACCTCTCAAGCGATGATGCTGATTCTCTACCTGTCGTTACCCGTCATCGTTGCGGCAACCGTGGTCGGCTTGCTGGTGGGCTTGTTCCAGGCGCTGACCCAGATTCAGGAGCAGACGCTCCCGTTTGGTATCAAGCTTGTAGCGGCCATCTTTGCGCTGATGCTGACGGCACGTTGGATCGGGGGAGAAATCATGGCCTATGCCAACCGGCTATTCGATGCCATTCCTACTGTTCACTGAGTTCGGCTGACGCCGTCATGGACTTGCTTCCCGATCTCAACCACTGGTTTATGGTGTTGACGATCTCCATGCCACGAATCATGGTGATTTTCAGTGTGCTGCCTTTTCTTGGTCGGCGGGTCATGCCCTCCGGCATACGCAATGCACTCGCGATCAGCCTGTCGGCGATTACACTGCCAATTGTTTCATCCCAGCTTGAAATACAAGACTTCGATATTGCTGTCTGGTTTCTGATCCTGGTCAAAGAAGCGCTGTTGGGCTTGATGATTGGCTATGTGCTGGGCATCGTATTCTGGGCTGTTGCGTCGGTGGGCGCACTGATCGATACGCAGCGAGGTGCGCTGTCGGCACAGCTCTTCAGCCCGATGATCAGCGACCAGACATCAATCACCGGCGCGCTGTTTGCCCAGTTGGCTGGTGTGGTGCTGCTGACCAGCGGCGGGATGCTGGTGCTGATGAAAGTAATCTACACCAGCTACGCGCTGTGGCCGGTAGATTCATATTTTCCCATGCTCAATTTTGCGGGCATCACGATTTTCCTCGAACTGCTCGACTCGCTCATGTATATCATGTTGCTGTTGGCGGGGCCCTTGGTCATCGTGATGTTCCTGATCGAGATCGGATTTGCACTGCTGGGGCGTTTTGTACCGCAAATCAATGTGTTTCTATTGGCGATGCCGGTTAAAAGCGCGATGGCATTTTTCCTGATGGCCGTCTATGTCGTCTATATCGTCAAGTATATTCATCTTCAATTCCTCGAATTCGGCTCAGTGGTCTCGATCATGGACAAGATATTGCAATGAGTGACGATGACAAAAGCAGAAAAACGGAGCAGGCGACCCCGAAGAAACTCCGTGATGCACGCAAGAAAGGGCAGGTCGCCAAAAGTAAGGAGGTGGTATCGTTCTTCATGCTGTTGGGTGCCGCCGTCTATTTCTGGCTCGGATGGGGGTTGCAGTTCAGTTATCTCGAAGAGTTGTTCGACATACCGCAGCTGATCTATCGTTTGCCTTTCGACCAGGCCTTGGCGCAGGTGAGTGCAGCGATGCTGAAGATTGCGCTGTATTGGGTGGTGATCCCACTGGTGTTGATACAGGTCGTGATGGCGGTGGCTGGGAGCATTGTCCAGTTTGGTGTGCTGTTTGCTGCCGAGCCGATCAAGCCGGATATGAACAAGATCAATCCGGTGAAAAATGCTGGACAGATCTTTTCCCTGAAAACACTGCTTGAAACGACATTGTCACTGATGAAAATCGCCGTGATTGCGACGGTGCTCTACGTGATCGTCCGTGGCAGCATGCGCGATATTATTCACGATCCGGTTGTGTGCAATATTCAATGCAAAAAAGCGTTGTTGCAAGAGCTGATGGAAAGGCTTTTCATGTACATTTTGCCGTTACTGCTGCTGTTGTCAGTGCTCGACTACCTGGTACAGAAACAGCATTTCCTCAAGCAACAGCGGATGACGAAGGAAGAACTGAAACGTGAGTTCAAGGATACGGAAGGTGATCCGCTGATCAAGGGAGCGCGCCGCAAGACGGCCAGAGAGATGTCCAGCGAGGATATCGCGGATCGCATCAAGCGCTCGCGTATACTGGTGATTGGCAGTCAGGCGGCATTTGCGCTGCGCTATGATCCGGATGAAACCCCGTTGCCGGTGATCATGATGATCGGCAAGGGAGAAATGATTCGGCGCCTGATTGCTGTGGCGCGCCAGGAAAAGCGTCCGGTGATTGCAGACGAGATACTGGTGGGGCAGCTACTCGATGGTGGTGCGGTCGATCAGTTTATCCCCGAAGGGGCGATCAGGCGCGCAGCCGTTGCGTTGCGGCGCGCATGATCGCGGCTCAGGCGCAGGCCTGTGCGTCGGCCGCGAGCGCATCGATCAGGTAGCGCGGATACTGCTTCACGTCATTGAGCAGATTCTTGTTGGCAAAAAACGAGAACTCTAGTTTTGGCAACGCCATCAGCTGGCCGATGATCTCGTTGTCCGCTTCGAGCGTGTTGCTGCTGCCACGCATGGCAAAGGGTCGCCACGGCGCGCAAACGTCGTCGCGGTCAGGTAGCAGCCGATTGTTATTCAGAATT
>CAZQXF010000180.1:0-5853 GCA_964596975.1 uncultured Thiotrichales bacterium
GCTCGAAGCTGTCTATCTTGGTGAGACCCAGGAGACGATTCCCTATGATCCCGAGTTCGATGCGGATGCCACCGTGGTTGATTTGCGCCCTGGCATGATGGTGACCTGGCCGATCAATGGCCCACATCGGATCGTCAACGATGACGAGTTGAGCGTGTCGATGGTCATGGAGTATTTCGAGCCGGTCGCCTGGTTTCGATATGCGGTTTATTATACCAACGGCGTGATGCGCAGGCGCTTTGGCAGAGCTGCAAGATCAACCCGAACCAGTGGCCCCGTCATGTGGGGTAAAGCCTTGAGTAGCGCGGTATTCAAATTGCTGGGCGTGCGCAAGCAGCACCGGCACACACGTTATCTGACATTCCGCATCGACCCTGGATCGCAAACCGGGTATTCTGAAATACCCAAAATCGTCAGGGATTTCTGATCAGCTTGTGACCCAGACCGAAACGACTGTGGGTGAGCGGATGGTCCTCTACCCGGTCGATCCTCACTATGTACCCGACGCGCGTGACGCTTTTTTGCAG
This sequence comes from uncultured Thiotrichales bacterium, assembly GCA_964596975.1. Classification (GTDB taxonomy): domain Bacteria; phylum Pseudomonadota; class Gammaproteobacteria; order UWMA-0217; family UWMA-0217; genus JALSHZ01. The sequence continues at coordinate 528 of CAZQXF010000180.1, forward strand.
GCATTGACACAACGCGGGCTGCTGGGAGCGCATTGGCGCGATGACCGCTATCTGGTGGGGCAGCGTTTCATGCAGGAAATCGTGTTCATCGGCTGTGCGCCGTTTCTCCGCGTCGATCCCCAGGACGATCTGCAATTTTGCCATCTACAGGTTTTCGCGACAGAAGAACCGATATTTCGACGGTCACCACAAGCAGGGGCTCCTCGCTGCCCACAGTGCCGGGTCGCACTCATCAGCAATGCAGTATCCGGCCTTGAAATGTGTCCACAATGTCACCGCGAAATGGCACTGCAAGACTGCGCCTGGCGTGCGGGACGAACCGTGTGGTCGCGTTTCGGCATCAACATCTGGACATTGCAAAAAGGCGATGCGCAAGCGACGGATTCGTTGCTCGACTTTTTACAGCGTCTGTCGGGGGTGAAGTGGAGAACTGCGTTTTTATAGTGGTGGTGGGTAGATGCAGAAATCACTGATTATTCTCGGACTGGCTATTCTCGTCGTCGGCTTGTTGTGGCCCTGGTTGTCGAAGCTGCCATTGGGGCGGTTGCCCGGCGATATCATCATCGACCGGCCCGGCCTGAAACTGTACTTTCCCATTACCACATCGATTGTCATCAGCATTGTGGCATCGCTGCTACTGTGGCTGTTTCGACGTTAACGCGCATTTTCCACCACTCGGGGAGTAGTCCGGGTTAACCCTTTGCCAAATGACGGGTGATGAGGTCTAATTGCAGGCGTTAGCCAAATCACTATTTACGGAGGAAGTCTCATGAAAGTAATAATGAAAAAATCGGATGCCAAGGAGCCGTTCTCGTGGTCCTTCCAGGAGAATGGCAAGGCCGTTTTACGCAGTGAGAACTATAAGGAGAAGCGCAATGCCTTGAACGGCATTGAGTCGGTCAAGAAGAACTGTGGTGACGATGGCCGTTACGAGATGAAAACATCGAGCAATGGCAAGTTCTTCTTCAACCTGAAGGCGAAGAATGGTCAGATCATTGGCACGTCGCCGATGTTTGCCAGCGAGGCTGACCGCCAGGCTGCCATCGACGCGTTGAAGTCGAAGGCTGGCGCGGCAGCTGTCGAAGAAGCCTGATTCTCGGGTTTTGCCGGCACAGCCGCCACGTCAACCGGTGGTTGTGTCGGAGATTTTCTTGTCGTCCTCAACTTTCTGCTTTTGCCGGTCCCGAAACCATTTCCATAGCAGGCTACTGGGATGTTCTTCTCCAGTGATCACATACATCAGCACATCATAGTTCCTGCCATTCCATTGCATTTGCTTATGGGCGCTGTCGCGTCCGCAAAATAGAATCCGGTCGTTTCTCTCCAGTTTGAAATCATCTTCAGGCAGCAGAATTTCTTCATAGCCACGCTTGACCAGCAATGGCACGCAAGGAAGCATTTCTTCACGGTTGCGCGGGTCGCGATAGACATCCTTGATGAATAACATGAACTGGCTGTCTCCGGCGACTTTGTGGAAAGCTGGCATGTCGTCTTGCGTGATGTCGACCTCCCAGACCAGTGGCACGTGTTGATGGGTCACACCGCTGATTCGAGATACGAGTTCATTGGCCCATACGTTGTCTCGTTGGCCTGCCCGGTGCAGAAAGTTCTCGATCAACGGATTGCGAATCAGCGCGAAAATCTTGTGGGCGATGACTGAGCCGCGCTGCATGACGAGGTCGATATCCGCTTCCTCGAACAGCAGGTCATTGCGCCGGCGGTTCTGCCGGGCGATGGTGAAAAGCTTGGGATTGAGTTCCCTGGCGGTCATCAGGATGGAGAGGTTGTCGGCATCGTTGTCGGTGCCGGCAACAATACCGACAGCATCGAGTACACCAGCTTCTTTCAGCGTATGGGCCTCGGTGCCGTTTCCGGTAATGACTTTTTCCAGCGTTTCGTCGTTTTCCGGGTCGATGAGTTCGCTGTTGGACTCGACGATGACGGGAATGATGCCTTCGTTCAGTAGTTCTTCGTAAACGGCTTTGCCGAATCGTCCATAACTGCACAGAATCCATTTCCCCTTGGGTGGAAAGAGTGGTTCATGCAATTCCTCATAGGGGACGCCGGTCATCCAGTCGTAGAGCAGATACATGCCGGGAGAGTGGAACGCCAACGCCAGCTTTCGTGCGAATGTGAAAAACGGATCGATGATTCGATTGTCGCCGAAGGAGGCGATGTTGCGTGCGACGTTCTCATGTTCGGCGCGGACGATGATGGGTAGCTTCGGATTCAGCAGATAGCCGGTCAGCGCAAGCTTGAGGTTGGCATGATCGTCACTGGTGAGGGCGACGATGCCCAGACATTGCGGATGCTTCAAGCCGGCATCGAGCAGCGTTTGCGGACGGGTGATATCGGCGCAGATGCCGGGCACCTTGACGCCATAGTCGATCAGTTCCAGCGAATTGATGTTGTCTTCCGATTCGTCGACAACCACCGAATGGATGCCTTCATGTGCCAATGCGCGGGCCAGCAGTTTGCCGGTATCGCCAAAACCGCAGATCAGGTAGAACGGATCGGCGAGGGATTCGACGCGGCGGACAAAGGCGTTGTTCTTCATCAGCCGACGAAATGCCGGGTCCTGCATGGTATTCAGCAGTGCACCGATACCAAACAGCCAGGCGATGACGGTGGCATAGATGCAAACGGTGGCCCATAGCCGCTGTGGCACGGTAAAGGCATAGGGTATTTCACCAAAGCCGATGGTCGAACCCATGAAGCTGACGAAGTAGAAGGCATGGAAAAAATCCATGTACCAGATATCGCCATGATCATCCTTGCCCGGGATCAGTACGAAGCCGAGGATCGACACTGCATAGACGATGACCAGTACGATCAGCGGCAGCCGGAGGCGGCGAAGCAGTAGGTAGATGAGGTTAGGCATGGCGATCGTGTCTCGCGATCAACGCCGTACCGACATGGTTTCCGCCATCAGTAGAATCACCGATATGATATTGGCCAGTAGCGCACCACCCGAGAGCGAGACCACGACGACCATGGATTCCGGCGAGATGGACGCAGTTGACATGTATTCGGCCACCCCCCAGACGGTGGCGGCGGCGATCAGTTGCAAGTCGGCCACCAGGCTGGTGGCAAGGAATACCGCACCGATGTGCGTACTGTCACCGAGTTTGAGAATGGTGGCGATGATGCTGATGACAATGGCTGCGAACAGCTCGAACACGTTGTGGTGCGAGGGAACATCGAGTTCACCGAGGAAAAAGCCAAAGTTCAAGGTCAGGGCGAGGACGATGAAGAAGGCGAAGACGACTTTTTCATGATTGTGGATGCTGGTTCGGGATTCTGTCATTGTTCTCTACCCATCGTGAATTTTGGATGCGCGGTATTTTATCCCCATTTCATGCCGCTTCATACGTGAAAGGCAGCAAGGCGAGGCAAAGACTGCGGTGCAGGACCGAAATTTTGATGACATTGCACAGAAGCTGACGCGCAAGATCTACGGCAGTATCAAGGGTGACATCCGTCTGGCGGTGCTGGAACGCGACCTCATGCCGGTGGTCAGGCAGGAGAAAGGCGGCAAAGCACTGCGGATTCTCGATGCTGGCGGTGGTGCGGGGCAGTTTTCCGTCAAACTTGCGGCGTTGGGGCATCAGATCGTCTATTGCGACATATCGGCCAATATGCTGGCGCAGGCACGCGAGCTCTATGCGAGCAATGCACCGGATGCCGATGTCGAGTTCATTCATGGCTCGATTCAGTCGCTTGGCGATCGTGCCCTGGCACCATTTGACCTGGTGCTGTGTCATGCCGTTGTCGAATGGTTGGCGCAGCCGCGAGAAACCCTGGCGGGGCTGCTCGATCTGTTACGTCCGGGTGGCTTGATGTCAACATTGTTTTACAATCGCCATAGTCTGATGATGCTGTATCTGATTCGCGGGCGTTTCGACAAGGTCATGTCCGGGAAACTCGCTGGCTGGGGTAACAGCCTGACGCCAACGAATCCGCAGGAGCCCGATGATGTCTACGGCTGGTTCGATGCCTGGGGGTATGAGACCCTGTGCTGCAGTGGCGTACGCTGCTTTCACGACTATGTAACCGCCAAACGACGTGACGAATTCTCGCGGCAGGACATCATTGCTGCCGAACTCAAGATGAGCCGCATTGAAGCGTTCCGCTCCACTGCGCGCTATATTCATCTGCTGAACAGAAAACCCAACGGGATGCATGAATGAAAGAACTGGCTGTCTATGCCGGCAAACGATTAGCCGATTACCATTTTGGCCCCGATCACCCTTTTGGACCCTATCGCTACAAGGCGTTCATGGAACGATTTGCCGACAGTGGTCTGGCGCAGCGGGTGGCGCGAGAGCTGGCTTATCCTGCACGCGAAACGGACATTCTGTTGTTTCATGAACAATCATTTGTTGATGACATCAAGCGCCGCAGCGAAGAGGGCAGTGGCGCATTCGATGGTGACACCCCGGTATTCAAGGATGCCTGGCAGGTGGCCGCCACGGTGGCTGGCACGGTGATTCGGGCAGTCGATGATTTGATGGATGGCCGCTACCAGCGCGCCTTTGTCCCCATTGCCGGTTTGCACCATGCCGGACGGGGTAGTGTGGCCGGCTTTTGCCTGCTCAACGACTGCGGCATCGCCATCGAGGTGCTGAAACAACGCTATGGTCTGCAGCGGATCGCCTATGTGGACATCGACGCGCATCATGGCGACGGTGTGTTCTATGCCTTTGAGTTCGATCCGGTAGTGGCGATTGCCGATATTCATGAAGATGGGCGTTATCTCTATCCCGGTACGGGGCATCACGAAGAGACCGGGCGCGCCGATGCCGTTGATACCAAACTCAACCTGCCCATGGCGCCGCATGCGGATGATGCCGCGTTTTTTGCCGCATGGGAGCAGGTCGAGGCGTTTCTGCAACGCATGAAGCCTGAGTTCATCATTATGCAATGTGGCGCGGATAGCCTTGCCGGCGACCCGCTGACGCATCTCGAATTCAGTGCGGATGCGCACCGCAGGGCAGCCCGCGGATTGCGAGAGATTGCGGATCAACATGCTGGTGGACGCCTGCTGGTGACCGGCGGGGGCGGCTACAATGGTGACAATATCGCTGACGCATGGTGCGCGGTTGTCGATGAGCTGGCGGGGCCTTGAAGCCATGAGCAGGAGACAGGGAGACATGCCATACGACATGAATACGGCCAACGGGGCAGATGCTGATGCCTTGGCGCAGATCTACGAAAAACGTTGGCGGGTACTGTTCGAGTCGGACTCGACATGGATCAATGTCTGCGACAGCGATTGCACCATTATCGAAGCCAATCAGGCGGGTGCGGAGATCATGGAGGCCGA
>CAZQXF010000181.1:0-5827 GCA_964596975.1 uncultured Thiotrichales bacterium
TGTTGATGGCGCGTCCCTTATTGGCTAAGGTCGTAGCTAACTCTGGTCTGGAGTATTGTCATGCAAGTCAACGTGCACGAGGCGAAGTCGCAGCTTTCCAAGCTGATCGAACGGGCGCTGGCGGGCGAGGAGATCATTATCGCTCGAAATAACAAGCCGGCCGTGCGGCTTGAGGTGCTGCCGCCTGCGCGGCAAAAACGCAAGTTGGGCGCCTTGAAGGGGCTTATTCATCACATGGATGAGGATTTCGACGCCCCGCTGGATGACTTCAGAGATTACATGGAATGAAGCTGTTGCTGGATACGCACGCCTTTATCTGGATGAGTGGCGCGCCGGAAAGACTATCACCCCGCGTGTATGACTTGCTCGAAGATGAAAATAACGCTGTCGCTGTTAGCATGGTGTCGTATTGGGAGATGGCTATCAAGATAGGGCTGGGAAAGTTGGATCTCGGGCCAGATTGGGCGCGCCGTCTACAGGCGTTCATGCATGATAATAGGATGTCCAGTTTACCCATCCGCTCAGCCCATTGCACGGCTGTGGCATCGTTGCCATTTCATCACCGTGATCCGTTCGATCGCATGCTCGTTGCACAGGCGCAGTCGGAAAACCTGTCTTTGATCAGTCGTGATGCCAGTCTTGCTCATTATGATATCGACTGTATCTGGTAAGCAGATCAGTCTGGGGCGTCGTGCCCACCACCAGCCACCGAAGACCGTTGCCGCTTGAGCCAGATCAGCCACCCCACCAGCAAAATGGCGGGCGCGCCGATGGCGGCGGCGTAGACGAAGAAGAATTCGTAGCCTTTGGCATCGACCACAATGCCTGAAAAACCGCCGAGGAATTTGGCTGGCAGGGTCATCAGCGAGCTAAACAGGGCGTATTGGGTGGCGGTGTAGGCCTGGTTGGTGAGGGAGGAGAGGTAGGCGATGAAGGCGGAGGTCGCCAGCCCGCCGCTGAGGTTGTCGGCGCTGATGACGGTGGCGAGCAGGGTGAGGTTCGGCTCGCTGCGCGCCAGCAGGGCGAACAGCAGGTTGGTGGAGGCGACCATCACAGCGCCCAGCAGCAGCGGTCGCATAATGCCGTAGCGTGTCACCAGTATGCCGCCCAGCGCCGCACCGGCGATGGTCATGAAGAAGCCGAAGATTTTGGTGACGTTGGCGATGTCGGTTTTGGAGAAGCCGAGGTCAAGGTAGAAGGGGTTGGCCATCACGCCCATGGTGATGTCGCTGAGTTTGTATAGCGCGATGACGGCGAGAATCAGCAACGCGAATTTGCCATTGCGCTGAAAGAAATCGACGAACGGGGCGATGACCGCCTCGCGAAACCAGCGGCCCAGCCGCGCCGGCAGCGACAGCTCGCTGCGCCACTGAAACGGATCACGCAGCGCCGACGCAGCGGGCTCTGCGATCAGCAGCGTGGTGGCCACGCCAACCCCCATCATTGCCGCCATCGACAGGTAGGCGGTTCTCCACGACTCGAATTCGGCAATGTAGAAAGCGCCCGCGCCAGCCACTAGCAGCGCCAGACGGTAGCCGAACACATAGGTGGCGGCCATGGCGCCCTGGAATTCATCCGCCTCCGCTTCGATGCGCCAGGCATCGACAACGATATCCTGCGTCGAGGACGAAAAGGCTACCAGCACCGCCAGCAGCGCGATCTGCGTCAATTGCGTGTGCGGGTTGGACAGCGCCATGCCCGCCAGCCCGATGGCAATCCCCAACTGCGCTAGCAGCATCCAGCTGCGGCGCCGGCCCAGCAGCACCGTCAGCCACGGCAGCGGCAGCCGGTCGATTACCGGCGCCCAGAATACCTTAATGGAATAGGTGATGCCGACCCAGCTGAAAAACCCGATGACGCTGCGGCTCAGGCCTTCGTCGCGCAGCCAGGCCGACAGGGTCGAGAACACCAGCAGAAACGGCAGGCCAGCGGCAAAACCGAGAAAGATCATCGCCACCACCCGGGGCCGGGTATAGACCAGCAGCGCTTCCCGCCAGCTGTGCAGCGGGCGCTCAGCCAAGATCGTAATCCATGATCAAAGGCGCATGATCGGAATACCATTCGTCCTTATAGACCGACGCCGAACGCGCCTTGCCCTTCAGGCGTGGCGACACGATCTGATAGTCGATGCGCCAGCCGACATTGTTCTCCCGGGCGCGGCCACGGTTGGACCACCAGGTGTACTGATCCGGCTCCTGATTCACCTCGCGAAAGGCGTCGATAAAGCCCACCTCATCGAACAGCTTGTCCAGCCAGGCGCGCTCGTGGGGCAGAAAGCCCGAATTCCTCTGGTTGGCCTTCCAGTTCTTCAGGTCGATCTCCTTGTGCGCGATGTTCCAGTCGCCGCAGATGATGTAGTCACGGCGCTTGCGCTTGAGCGATTGCAGATAGGGCATGAAGTAGTCGAGAAAGCGGTCTTTCGACGCTTGCCGATGATCGCCAGACGAACCCGATGGCACATACAGTGATGCCACGCTCAGCTTGCCGAACCACGCTTCTACATAGCGCCCTTCATCGTCGAACTCGTCGCAGCCCATGCGGGTGATCACCTTGTCCGGTTCCTGTTTCGCATACAGCGCCACGCCGCTATAGCCTTTCTTCACCGCATCGACGTAGTAGCAGTGGTAGCCGCGGGGATGGAAAATCTCGTCTTCCAGCTGGTGCGCCTGTGCTTTGGTTTCCTGAATGCAGACGACATCGGCATCCTGCTTGGGCAGCCAGTCGAACACGCCTTTGCGCGCTGCTGCGCGGATGCCGTTGGTATTGAGTGAAATGATTCTCATGGTGGGGATGGATTCCGCTATCGACAGGCCGTCATTGTGCGCAATAAGCCACGGCTCTGCAAAGGCGCAGCACTCGGCGGGCATTGCAGTTGTGATGGGGCGGACAGTGTGAACCAGTGCGCAATATTCGTGAATCCTCACCGAATCCCCCAATGGCAGAAATATCAGGACAAATGGCGTTAGAGATGATAGTAAAATCAGTCCCTTAGCAGTGATAATGGCGAGTGTCGCCGATGTTGTCGTCGTGCATTGCGACACAGAATCAATCACCTATATTCATCAGGGATTGCTAAAGCATATTTTCGTCAATCTAGATCTGGTCTAGGATGTTTTCGTCGCAATGATGGCGGCAAGTCACGAAGGGATTTTTGTGACGATAGGCTGACATGGTGCAGGGTGTGCCAATATCTTCCAGTCATGCGGATGCCGGCGGTTTCAATGGCTCGGCGCTGCTATAACAAAATGGATTTTGCTGTGGTTCAAGGATCGAAACGCGTGCTGTATGCAGGTCTTGGTCTCGTTCTCGGGTTGATGGGTTGCGAGGCACTTCTACTGGCGGATGTCTCCGGGGAAAACGCTTCCTATAACATCCTCCTGCTCTCATTGCTTCCACTGCTGTTGGTGATGCTGCTTGGGCAACGTCTGATTCGTCGTCTGGAACGACGTGAGCGGCGCTTGCAGGAGAAGGTCGCCAAGGCTGAACAGGTCGCCAGAAACCTCAAGTGGGAAGCATCCCACGACTCCCTTACCCGTCTGATCAATCGGCGTGAATTCAAGAGCCGGGCCACGCAGCTATGTCGCCAGGCCGAGATGGCAGGCAGTCAGCATGTCGTCATGTTCCTTGATCTCGACCAGTTCAAATCCGTCAACGACACCTGCGGTCATGCCGCCGGCGATGCCTTGCTGAAACAACTGCCACCGAAATTACAGCAGTGTCTCGGGCCACACGACACCCTGGCGCGCATTGGGGGGGATGAATTCGGTGTGCTGTTGCCGGCTGCCGACCTGGAACGTGGCAAAGAGGTGGCCGAGGCGCTATCGCGAATCGTGCGCGACTTCCGCTTCTTCTGGCATGGCCGCCTGTTCGAGATTGGGGTCAGTATTGGTGTGGTTCCAGTGGTTCGTGAGCACTGTCATCTGCAAACCGTATTTCATGCTGCCGACACCGCCTGCTATGTCGCCAAACGTATGGGTCGCAATCAGATTAGCGTGCTTGATGCCTCTGCCAAGGAGCTGACGGAAAATAAATCCCATGCCGGATGTGCGCACTCCATCCCGCAGGCGATCCGGGAAAACCGGCTGGAGCTCTATGTACAGGAGATTCGCTCCGTCAAAGAGCCGGATGGCATGAAAACCCACTACGAAGTGCTGGTCAGAATGCGCAGCCAGACAGGCGAAATGATCTACCCGGCGCAATTCATTCCCGTCGCTGAAAACTACGGGCTAGCCCTCGATGTCGACCGCTGGGTCGTCAACTCCGCGCTGGCATGGATGGCCGACAACCCCACCGTCAACGGTCATCGTGATCCATCCGGAGACAAACAGGCCGGTTGCAGTTTCTCGATCAACCTGTCCGGGCAATCGCTGTCCAACGAGCTATTCCTGAGCGAAGTGCTGCAACTGTTCAAGACCTACGCCGTAGACCCGACACTGGTTACTTTTGAAGTGACCGAAACCGCCGTTATCTCTAATCTCGAGAATGCTCAGCGCTTCATCCGCCGCCTCAAGGCCATTGGCTGTCGTTTTGCACTGGATGACTTCGGCAGTGGCATGTCGTCGTTTGCCTACCTGCAACAGCTTGATGTCGATTACGTCAAGATCGACGGTAGCCTGGTGAGCAAAGTGGCCAAAGGCGGGCTGGAAAACGCCATGATCGTCGCCATCATCCACGTAGCAAAGCACATGAAAGCGCGTACCGTCGCCGAATTTGTCGAAGACGACCTCACCGAAAACGTGCTCCGCAGCGTCGGCATCGATTTTCTGCAAGGCTACCTCCTGCACCGCCCAATGCCGCTCAAATCACTGAATGAACTCGCACCTGCCAATGAGGAACTGCGTCAGGCAGAACTCAAGCTGGTCGTCTGAGAGGGTACCCACGCAAGAATGATGTGATGCTGCGTATGGGTGACTCCGCCACCAAACAGGCGAGTGTCGAGGATCTGCTCGATCTACCGGAAAACCTCGTCGGCGAGATCATCAACGGTAGCCTGCATACGCACCCACGCCCGGCGCCAAAACATGCGCGCGGATATTCTTCATTGGGCGGCAACTTGTGGAATCCCTTCGACAAAGGCAACGATGGCCCAGGCGGTTGGTGGATCATCGACGCACCGGCGTTGCACCTGGACGGCTGTTGTAATGACTGCGGCCGAGAGAGGGCATGCTACGATTCTGCGATGAACTATCTGCAGCTCATCTTGGCATCGATTGTATTGTGTTTGGCAGCACCACAGATTGGCGCCTGGTCGCTATGGTTGGGATTGTTGTTGTTTGTCGGCACGGCTGCCCACTGGCTAATCGCCACGCTACGCTTATTCGTGACTTGAGCGGGTATGGAGGAATGCACCGTGACCCGTCCTCACGCTAACGTCCAGAACCGTTCCGGGGTATGAACCCGGCGCCTTGATGCCCGGATCACGGTGACATGCTGCTAACGATAGACATGATTGACGTCAAAATCGAGAACCAAGCCGCCAATTCAGCCGCATTCATGCCACAGTTCATCCCCACGGTGGCGTGGAACGCAGTTCGGGCTTGAGACTGTCCGCCAATGCCGCCCATCGATGGAATGCGCGGCAATCTCAGCCTGGTTGTCGGTTTTTATCTCAATCGTGACTAGTGCTATAAACTCAAGTTTCGGAGTTCATTATTGAGTTCGTGGATTTGACCAACATCCTATCGGACGCTTTTCCGGTAGGGTGGAGCGCGCGCAGCGTATCCACCATTGCCGGGTTTTCGGTGAGCACCTGATCGGCGCTCACCCTACGGATTCGGTAGTCGGTAGGTTGGGCAAAGCGCAGCGTGCCCAACAACAACCCGTCAGG
>CAZQXF010000182.1:0-5786 GCA_964596975.1 uncultured Thiotrichales bacterium
ACCGCGCCATTGCGCGGGGGAAATGAGTTTGGTTGTTGGCGCAACATTGTTCTTTTCGCAATACCTGTACCACGCGGGTTGGGCAAAGCGTAGCGTGCCCAACAGGCCCGGAGCTAAAAACCGGGTGCGCCTGACATGACGCTCCTGCGGCGGCTGTGGCGATTATTCTTGTTGCTGTCATTCCTGTTGCTCGGGGTGCTGTTGACGCTGGTGATGCTCCCCGACATGCATGACGGTATCCCCGGAAAGCGTGTACAGAAAATCCGGCGCTGGTGGTATCAACGCTTACTGCGGGCGCTCAAGGTCGACATCGAGCAGGTGGGCCATCCCATTGATCAGCCTGCGCTGTGGGTGGCGAACCATATCTCCTGGCTCGACATTCCCTTGCTCGGTAGCCTGGGTTTACTGGGCTTTCTGTCCAAAGCCGAAATTCGCCACTGGCCAGTCATTGGCTGGTTGGCAGGGTCGACCGGGACGTTGTTTATCGAGCGTGGCGGAAGGAATGCATCGCAAACCGCTGCTCGATATATCGCCGAGCATATCAATCATGGGCATTCCATTCTCGTGTTTCCAGAAGGCAAGACGACAAGAGGAGAGACGGTCGAGCGGTTCCATGCGCGGCTATTTGCGCCGGCGATCGATCACGGCCTGATGGTACAGCCGGTGGTGATTCGCTATTTCCATGACGACGGGCAGGCGCATCAAACCTTGCCGTTTGTCGACCATGAGCCGTTTTTCAGTAACTTGTGGAAAGTGCTGGGGGAAAAGAGAATCCTGGCGACAGTTGTTTTCCCTGAGGCGGTGAATGGCGCTGAATTCAGCGAACGCCGTCGGCTCGCTGAACATGTTCATGCCATCGTGCTGGAGGCGTTTAACCGCTGTTGATTAGCGTTGGCGGGGTTGTTGGGCATGTCGCTATCGCGCCTTTGCCCAACGAACGCGCTGCTCGGAGGTTACCCCCGCTTCATGGTGTCGAAAAACTCCACGTTGCTTTTGGTGGATTGCAGGCGGCCGAGCAGGAAGTCGATGGCTTCGATATCGTCCATGCCGTGGAGGAACTTGCGCAAAACCCACAGCTTTTGCAATTCGTCTTCGTTGGTGAGCAGGTCTTCTCGGCGTGTGCCGGAACGGTTGATATTGATGGCCGGGTAGATGCGTTTTTCCGCAATACGTCGGTCGAGGTGGACTTCCATATTGCCGGTGCCCTTGAATTCTTCGTAAATGACCTCGTCCATTTTCGAGCCGGTGTCGATCAGCGCGGTGGCGAGAATCGTCAGTGAGCCACCTTCCTCGATATTTCTTGCGGCGCCAAAGAAGCGCTTCGGGCGTTGCAGTGCATTGGCATCGACACCGCCAGTCAATACCTTGCCGGATGACGGCACGACCGTGTTGTAGGCGCGCGCCAGGCGGGTGATCGAGTCGAGCAGAATGACGACATCGCGCTGATGCTCAACCAGGCGCTTGGCTTTTTCGATGACCATTTCGGCCACCTGCACATGCCGCGTGGCGGGTTCATCGAAGGTGGAGGAGATGACCTCGCCCTTGACCATGCGCTTCATTTCGGTGACTTCTTCCGGGCGCTCGTCGATCAGCAGCACAATCAGATAGCATTCCGGGTGATTGATCGCGATGCTCTGGGCGATGTTCTGCAGCATGATGGTCTTGCCCGCTTTGGGCGGGGCAATGATCAGGCCGCGCTGTCCCTTACCGATGGGAGAGACAATGTCGATCACCCGTGCGGTGATATCTTCCGTGCTGCCGTCGCCGCGCTCCATTCTGAGGCGCTCGTCCGGGTGCAGTGGTGTCAGGTTTTCGAAAAGAATCTTGGTGCGGGATTTGTCTGGCACCTCATAGTTGATCTTTTCGACCTTGAGCATCGCGAAATAACGCTCGTTGTCCTTGGGTGGCCGAATCTTCCCTGAAATTGTATCGCCAGTGCGCAGATTGAAGCGCCGTATCTGGCTGGGCGAGACATAAATGTCATCCGGCCCGGCCTGGAAAGAGCTGTCGCCCGAGCGCAAGAAGCCAAAGCCGTCCTGAAGGATTTCGAGTACACCGTCGCCGGAAATATCTTCCCCTTTCTTGGCCAGTGCTTTCAAAATGGAAAAGATGACTTCCTGCTTGCGGGAGCGTGCGACGTTGTCGATGCCAAGTGACTCGGCGATCTTGAACAGTTCAGGGACGGGTTTTGTTTTTAGCTCGGTAAGATTCATTTGGCTTTATGAGTTAGAACGTATCAGATTTGAATTGCAGAAACAGACTGGCGCAGGCGCATGGATGCGCGGGCGATGTATTGTGCTGGATCTCGCTGGGGTTCGGGCACCGGGACGGTGCTGGGAGAACTCGGGGCACTATATTATGAAATCAGCACCCCGTCCAGTGCATTGGCGCGCTGGTTTCGGTCTGGTGAGACCGTTTATCGGTTTGTTGGATCAGATGTTCTGTTCCAGGAAGGCGGTAAGCTGGGATTTGGACAGCGCGCCAACCTTGGTGGCTTCCACCTGACCATCCTTGAACAGCATCAGCGTGGGAATGCCCCGAATACCGTATTTGGGTGGTGTATTTGGGTTATCGTCGATATTGAGCTTGGCGATGGTCAGGCGATCGCTGTATTCTTCTGCAATATCCTCTAGAATCGGCGTGATCATTTTGCAGGGTCCGCACCACTTGGCCCAGTAGTCGACCAGTACAGGCTTACCGCTTTTCAGTACTTCGTCTTCAAAGTTGTCATCGCTCAGTGCAAGAATCTTGTTGCTCACGTCCAGTCTCCAGACGGTTCGTTGAATTTGATTTGAGACTAGCCGATTGCGAATGACAAGTCCATATTTCCAGTAGTGGTACAGAACCAGGTAGTTATTTCATGAGCGAAACACACCTCACCGATCGCAAATTCAGTGATTTCGATTTGCCGGAGTGCGTCCAGCAGGGCATTGCGGCAGCCGGGTTCGAGTATTGCACGCCGATTCAGGCAGAGGCGCTGGAACCAGCGCTGAAAGGCCTCGATGTTGCGGGACAGGCACAGACAGGTACCGGCAAGACTGCTGCTTTTCTGATCGCTACGCTGCATCGTCTGATCACCCATCCGCCCAGCGAGCGGCGTAAGCCGAATCAGCCACGGGCGTTGATTCTTGCGCCGACCCGTGAACTGGCGATTCAGATTCATCGCGATGCACTCAAGCTGAATGAAAGCTGCGGTTTCCGTCTCGGCCTGGTCTACGGGGGTGTCGACTACGACAAGCAACGTAAGCAACTGCAGGATGGCACTGATATTCTGATCGGTACACCCGGGCGGCTGATCGACTACCTCAAGCAGCGGATATTCGATCTGCGGGAAACCGATGTCGTGGTGCTGGACGAAGCTGACCGCATGTTCGACCTCGGCTTCATCAAGGATTTGCGCTTTTTGCTGCGACGTTGTGCAAAGCCTGAAAAACGGCTCAGCATGCTGTTTTCGGCGACGCTCTCCTATCGCGTCATGGAGCTGGCCTACGAGCACATGAACAACCCGGTCAAAGTGGAGATCAAGACCGAGCAAGTGACGGCCGACAAGGTCGAACAAACCGTGTTCTATCCCGCCAATGACGAAAAGATTCCGCTGCTGATCGGGCTGATGCAGAAGCTGCAACCAGCACGCAGCATTGTCTTCGTGAACACCAAACATGCTGCTGAAAAGGTCACTGCCTGGCTGCGTGGCAACGGCTTCAAGGCCATCGTGTTATCGGGCGATGTACCGCAAAAGAAGCGCCAGCGTCTGCTCGGTGAGTTTGGCGAAGGAAAATACAATGTGCTGGTAGCGACCGACGTCGCCGCACGCGGTTTGCACATCCCGGATGTGACACATGTCTTCAATTTCGACTTGCCACAGATGGCCGAAGACTACGTTCATCGCATTGGACGAACAGCGCGGGCGGGGCAGTCCGGCACCGCGCTCAGCTTCGCTTGCGAAGACACCTCGTTCTATCTGCCTGAAATCGAGGAATACATCGAACAGAAGATCCCAATGGGCCATGCCGACGAATACATGCCCGAAGATCTCAAGCCGCCAGCAAAAATAGAGCGGCACCGCCCTGCGGGGGGGCGGCCACGGCAGCATGGCAGTGGCAAACCACGTTCGACGCACGGCAAGGGTGGTGGAGGACGGGGTCGAGGTCGTTCTTCTGGCGGAGGCAAGTCCGGCGGAGGGCAACGGCGGCGTTCAGCGTCGGCGGCTTCGGGGTCTGGTGGTCGTTAAGTACCAGAATCTGTGATTTAAACTTCCAGGACAGCGCGAACACATTATTCAGGAAGATAACGTTGCGCCATGATGAAGCCAAAGAGATCTTATGAACCGCCACCTCAAGACTGCATTCATTATTGCGCCCTTTCTCGCCATTGGTGGGTATGCACTGGTGGATCAGTATCAGTATTCCCAGCAAATCAAACAGGCGAAGGCGTTGTATCCGTTGGAAGCTCAGGGTGCGTGCCGGCTCAGTGAGGATGGCGGTTGTTTGTTGCGGCATGAGACATTGCAGGTCGTGCTGAAAACTGCCGATCGGCAGCCTGATGGTTCGCTGACGGTTGTTGTGGCTGCGAGTGCGGCGTTGCAGGGTGGCAAGCTGGGGTATGGCCGCAGCGGCGAGGAGATTCCCCAGCGCTCATTGCGCCAAGGTAAGGATGCACGTCACTGGTTGGTGGGTATTCCGGCTTCCGATCTGACGGCGCAAGACAGACTCGACTTGCGCATGGCGCTGGTGAGTGATGGTCGGGTGTACATTGCGGAGGTGACGGCGGGCCTTTGAGCTGTTGCGGCGGTGATGCCGCTTCAGTGCTCGATCGACTTGAGATAGGCCTGGATCTTCTTCACCGCATCATCGATCTGCAATCCGGCCTTGTGATTGATGAAGCGCAGCAGCGGCAGCATCAGGTTCAAAATTCGGTTTGCCTGACCGGCGATCTGTGATGTCTGGCCGATGCGCAATGCCTCTGCGGCTTCGTCCAGTGTCATCTCTTTCTCTTCCTGATCGGTAGCAAACAGATCGTCGTAGACAATCCGGTTGCCACCGCCGTTGTAGGCTCTTTCAAGGCGCACGTCGGCCAGTGCCAGTACGGTCTTGAACTGGGTTTTGCTGTCGAGCCTCGGGGTGGACAGTCCGCCGCTCAATGTCATGCGGAATTTCAGATCGCCATAGCGGAAAACGGTGTGGCGGATGACGCGGAAGATGTTCTTGCCGATCTCTCGGGCTTCTGAATTGTCCGTATTTGGCATGATCAGCGCGAAGTCGGTTGGCCCCATGCGTAGCAGCAGATCCTTGTGGCGGGTTTCGCCTTCGATCGTCTTGTGAATGCGGTACAGCGAGCGTTTGGTGAATTCGGTGTCGGTCTTGTTCAGCAGCGCTTTGACGCGATCGACTTGCAGGCGCAGTACCGATAGCGGTTGCCGGGTGCGCAGCGCCTGGGCGAGGATTTTCTGGCCCTCGATGTTGAGCCGTTCTTCGCGCTGGCGGCGAATCTCCTCAGCGGTGCGAGGCTGTGGTTTGGCACTGAGGTCTGGCTGCGGCATCGTTTTGGTGCCGGCCTTGATCGGTATGACGTTGGTGCGATCGGGCGGCAGAATGTAGAGCTGGACGTTGTTGCGCAGTTCGACGGCGCTGAAGGGTTTGCCGATGAAGTCCGAGGCGCCGATGGTTTCCGCGCGGTTGCGGATTTCGGCGTCGTCTTCGTGGCCGGTGACGATGATGACCGGTAGCGCGGAGATTTCCGGATTGTTGTCGTTGCGAATCGCTTCCAGCACCTCGAAGCCATCCACG
>CAZQXF010000183.1:0-1182 GCA_964596975.1 uncultured Thiotrichales bacterium
CCTCAGTCCGATTTTGCGAAAGTGGGCAGTGCTTGGGGCGTCAGCTATTGGCGGAGTCGCTTTTCTCTACGTTGATCTGAATAAATCTCTGTGGCAGTTCCACCCATTCGTAAGCTTCTTCTTGCTGCCGGGTGGAGCAGTTCGAGGCGCAGCCGCCACAGGCTGCGGTTGAGCATTTTCGCACCCGCCCTTTTTCAATCCATTTATCCAGCATGCCGCGAATGGCTTCGGGGTCGGCGTCGAAGTGGAGCGCGAGGTCGCGTAGTGAGACGTGCTGGCGTTGCTGCATGTATGCCTTGATATCGAGCAGCATTAGCCGCGCCCGTATGCCGGTTGTGCGATGGTGGTGGGTTTGCGACTGGCCCACTTTCTCAGCGCCATGATGCTGGCGATCGCGACAATGGAGAGTCCGACGATCCAGGCGGTTGAACTGCCAGGGTGCCGCGTAAACGTGGCGATCTGGTAGAACAGTGTGGCGGTGGTGTAGGCGACGCCAGTGGTCCAGGTAGCGACGAATGCTGCCCAGGGTGCGCCGGCTTCGCGCACGATGGCACCAATGGTGGCGGCGCAAGGGAAGTACATGAGAATGAACAACAGGTAGGCAAAGGCACCGATCTTACCGTCGAAGCGCTGGTGCATTGCGCCAAACACGCCTGTATTGACGCCCAACTGTTCTGCCGTCTCTTCGGTCGATTGGGCATATTCCACATTCATGCCGAGTGGATCGAGAAGGGCATTGCCGACGGCGGCGAGGTTGGCTGGAACAGTGGCCGCGGCAGCACTGACGGCGCCCCAGAGATCGAATGCCTGTTGATCCGCTGTCGCCGTTTGCCCATCGTTGCTCAACGACGTGTATAGCGAGTCCAATGCGCCCACGACGACTTCTTTCGCCATGACGCCGGTGAAGATACCAACGGTTGCGGGCCAGTTTTCCTCGCTGATTCCCATGGGCGCGAAGGCGGGTGTGACGGCCTGGCTGACAGCGCTGAGGATCGACTGGTCGGTGTCTTCGTTGCCAAAGCTGCCATCCTTACCGATAGAGTTCAGCACGTTGATGACGACCACCATGATAATGATGACCTTGCCGGCGTCTTTGAGGAACAGTTTGACGCGATCCCAGGTGCGAAGTAGCACGCCTTTCACGGCCGGCACATGATAGGGCGGCAGCTCCATCATGAAGCC
>CAZQXF010000183.1:1282-5785 GCA_964596975.1 uncultured Thiotrichales bacterium
GGCACATTGCAGCCGAAACCGACGATCAGCGGTACAAATGCCTTGCCGGGTAGACCAATGGCGCGCATGGCGCGATCCATGACAAACGCGGCGCGCGCCATGTAGCCGGAGTCTTCGACCACCGAGAGAAACAGATAGAGCGCGGTGATGATGGGGATGAAGGTGGCTACCACTTGCAGGCCACCGCCGATGCCGTTGGCCAGCAGCACCACCAGCCATTGCGGAGCGCCGAGGCTGGTGAGCAACGCACCGAAGCCATCGACGAACAGTGCGGCACCGATACCATCGAAGAAGTCGATGAACGCGCCGCCGAAATTGATGGCGAACATGAACATCAGATACATGACCGCCATGAAGATGGGAATACCGAGCCAGCGGCTGAGTACGGCGCGGTCGATACGGTCGGTCAGCGTCTTGTCGAGCTTGCCGCGCTCCTTGATGACGGCGCGGGCAAGCGCATGGGCATGGCTGAAGCGGCTGCTGGAGATATGAATATCGGCATCTTCCCCGGAGCGGTCGCGGATGATCTTCTGCCACCGTTTCACCTTGTTGCGAAGATCGTCGTCTGCCTGTTGCAGCAAGCTGTCGTTGCCTTCGAGCAGTTTCAGGGCGAGCCAGTGTTTGACGCAATGCTCGCGGTCGCAGTGGATGTCGTTGACCAGATCGGTAATGGCTTGCTCGACAACCTCCTCGTGTGCCAGCCGGTAACCGGTGGTGCGTTTGCCGGCCACGACTTGCAGTAGCGCCTGCTTCAGCGCATCCAGCCCCTTTTCCTTTGTTGCGACGACGGGAACGACCGGACAGCCGAGTTGCTGCGCGAGTTTGTCGATATCGATCTTGATGCCGCGGCGCTGGGCGATGTCCATCATGTTCAGCGCGACCACCATCGGCACGTCCATCTCCAGCATCTGGACTGTCAGATAAAGGTTGCGTTCGAGGTTGGTGGCATCGATGACGTTGATGATGACATCGGCTTCATGGGAGAGCAGATAGTCACTGGTGACTTTTTCATCGAGGGAGCTGGCATCGAGAGAATAGATGCCCGGCAGGTCGATAACGGTGACTTCGCGATCGCCGAGGTGAAATGTGCCCATCTTGCGTTCGACGGTGACACCAGGCCAGTTACCGGTCTTTTGCCGAATGCCTGTCAGTGCATTGAACAGTGCCGACTTGCCGCTGTTGGGGTTGCCCGCCAGCGCGATTTGCAGCGCGCCAGGGACGGCTGCATTGTCAGTGGCGCAATCGTGACAGGATTTGCCCATGGTCAGTGACTACAGGATGTCAGTGGCACAACATAGATCTGATTGGCGACCCCTGCGCCGAGCGCAATCCGGTTGCCGTTGAGCCCAACGACCACGCTCTTGCCGCGGTGGTGCAGGATTTCGACCTCGCTGCCCTTGGTAATGCCCAGGCTCATCAGCCGCTGAATCATCGCGCGACCGCCGTCGATGCTGGCAACGCGACCGCAGGCGCCGTTGTCGAGGTCGACCACCGGGATGCTTTCATGCTGGTCGAGTGCGGCTGTCATTGGTTTGTGACTGACCATGGCGGGTTGTTGGGCAAAAGGGAGCATATGTATTCCTGCTTTTGTGAATGTAAATAATAGTCACTCTCATTTACGATTGTCAAGCAATGGATCGCCGTGATGTTCACTCGTCCTCAAACTCCCCGTAGAGGATCAGTGTGTGGCTGGTCATCTTGAAGCCATGCTCCTTGGCAATCGCGCGCTGACGCTCTTCGATGATGTCGTCATAGAATTCAACTACCTTGCCGCTTTTTACCGAAACCATGTGGTCATGGTGGCCTTCGCCCGCCAGTTCGAATACTGCTTGTCCACCCTCGAAATGGTGACGTTTGACAAGCCCGGCGGTCTCAAACTGAGTGAGCACGCGGTAGACAGTGGCCAGACCGATTTCCTCACCCGATTCCAGCAGTGCCTTGTAGACGTCTTCGGCGGTATGATGATTCTCTTCGGCGTTTTCCAGAATTTCCAGAATCTTCATACGCGGCAGGGTAACCTTCAGACCAACTTTTCTAAGATCTTGATTGTTCATGCGACGTTCCTGAGTAATACCTGCCAATAATGGCAAAGTATATGATAACCGTTCTCACTACTATATGCGTATATGGATAGGCTTCAAGTTTTCCCCTGTAGCGATGGCGTTGCGAAGCAGCTACTAAACCGGGCGCTGATCGCATTGCTGCTGCTGTTGCCCCCCGGTCAGCTTGCTGCGGTCCCGGCGAATGAGCATGTCTGTGGTCTCGACAAAACCGGATACCTGCTGACGGATCGCGGCGGGAAGGTACTCGATGCCTGCCGGGCTGATACGCCGCTGGTTCCCGCCTCCACTCTCAAGATCCTTACCGCCTGGCTGGCGATCAAGCACTGGGGTGCTGATTTTCGCTTTTCCACCGATTTTTACCTTGATGAAGATCAGTTGCTTTGGGTTCGTGGCCTAGGTGACCCGATGCTCGTCTCGGAGGAGCTGGCGTTGGTTGCGCAGGCGCTCAAAGCGGCGGGTTTGAGCGAGGTAAACGGCATTGGCATCGATACCAGTTACTATGCGAACCACATCGACATACCGGGTCGCTCCAGAACTGACAACCCCTACGATGCGCCGGTCGCGGCGCTGGCGGTGAACTTCAACACCGTCAATCTGCGTCGCAAGCACGGCAAACTGCAATCGGCAGAAGCGCAGACACCGTTGACGCAGACTGCACGAAAACTGGGGAGGCGGGTCGATGGCAAGGCGCAGCGCATCAATCTTCGCCATGCGGCAGACAGTGGCACCTACTTCGCCGAGATACTGCGTCGAAAGCTGACGGATGCCGGTATCACAGTGGATAGTCCAATACGGCGCGGTTCTGTCCCCGAGACAGCGAAGCTTATCTATCGGCATGAGAATTCGCGACAGTTGCCGGATGTGCTCAAGGCGATGTTGCAATATTCCACCAACTTTATCGCCAACCAGCTGTTCTTGAATCTTGGCGCCGAGGCTTATGGCGCACCTGCAACAATGGAAAAAGCGGTACGCCATGCGCAGCGAGAGATTGCAGAGACATTTGGCTGGAACGATTTCCGCATTGTCGAAGGGTCGGGGTTATCGCGCGACAATCGCCTCAGTGCGCGTCAGCTCACGGAGCTGTTGCAAGCATTCCGGCCGTGGAAAGAACTGCTGCCAAAGCACGACGGGGTCCATGCCAAGACCGGAACACTCAACGGCATCCGAACCTTGGCGGGTTATCTTAGCCCCGGCGGCCGACCATTCGCCATTCTGATCAACCGCCCCGCGCCCAGAAACCTACGCTACGATCTCGTCAAACAGTGGAAAATCCAGCGTCCAAAGTGACGCTCACTGCGACCACCGGCCGCATTGTGCAGTAAAGCGCCCATACCCATCGGCGTCACCGCCGTGCTTCCACTTTGACACGCCCACCGTTTATCGCTAAATTCGCGCCTTCCATTGCTCAGGTGCGCCTTCACGGCGTTAAACGGGAAGCCAGTGAGAGTCTGGCGCTGCCCCCGCAACGGTAAGCAAGCGTACTTCATGCACGGTTGTGGGTTCCACACCCACCAAGCCACTGTGATCCTTCACGGGAAGGCGCATGAAGCGGGTATACCCCGACTTGCGAGCCCGGATACCGGCCTGCTGTACAACCCCGAAGGAACGGCATGCGGGTGGCATGCGGGAACCGGATCATGTTGCTGAACACTTGTTTCAATTCTTCGCTGCGACTTCAAACCGCCGCCTTTCTGCCGAGATCGAGTAGCCCCGCTGTTGGCGCGGTCTGATGTATCTTGACCGGCTATCCCCGGTGTCTTGCGCCGCTCTTGGGTGCGGCATGGTGCTGTTTGCTACGCGCGCTACGATTGCCCTGGCGGCGGCTGATTCATCTCAGCTCGATTCGGTGCTGGTGGAAGGTGGCGGCAGCAATGCCCGGATTGGCGATGTCGTGTTGTCAGAGACCACCGGTGCCACATCGGTCGTCCAGGGCGAAGCCTTGCGGCGCGCCGGGGCAAGCTTGCCCAAGCTGCTGGCCCATGAAACCGGCCTGCAAATCAGGGAGTCCGGCGGCCTGGGCGGGTTTTCCAGCGCAACCCTGCGGGGCGCATCGAGCGAACAGGTTCTGATCTACCTTGATGGGTTGTTGTTGAATGCTTCTGCCGGCGGGGGAGTCAACCTGTCGAATATTGACTTGCTGCAAGTCGAAGCGGTGGAAATCTATCGTGGCGTGACGCCGGTGCAACTGCATCAGGCCTCCCTGGGTGGTGCCATCAATCTGCGCACCCGCCGGCCCGGGAGTGATCCCTCAATGCGCTGGCTGATCGGGGCTGGCAGTTTTGGTACTCGTCAAGCGGAACTGCTGGCCGATGGTCGCCGTGGCCAGTGGGATGGCCTGGTCTCTTTAAGCTGGCAGCAAAGCGACAACGATTTTCCTTTTCGCAATGATAATGGAACCCGCCTCAACGCCGACGACGACTTTGATGATCACCGCAACAAT
>CAZQXF010000184.1:0-5759 GCA_964596975.1 uncultured Thiotrichales bacterium
GAAGCAGGCAGCGGAGAAAGCTTGCGCCGGTGAACGGCGGGCGAAGAAAGTATCAGGCATGGCTGGTCGAAACGGGTTTTCACTCTATCGTTTGAATCAACCGACGTGCTTTGCGGCGGCGGGCCGGCAGGATGCCGGCGGTCCCAGGGGGGGGGTGCCACGTTTATTACGGGGGCGCTGACCTGCTTCAGTGTTTCTGTTCAGACGTACTCGATATCCGCATGCGCGCCGGCGTTGCAGAGCAGCTCGTAGGCGATGGTGCTCGAATGTGCGGCAACGTAGTCGACGGGCAGCCCTTCTCCCCAGAGGATGGCGAGATCACCGATGCTGGTTTCGGGCACTTCGCTGAGGTCGACGGTGATCATGTCCATCGATACACGGCCTATCAGGGGGACTTCAACCCCACTGACCAGCACCGGGGTTCCTGGTGACGCTTGTCGTGGATAGCCATCAGCATACCCCGCAGCAATAACGCCGACCGGCATATCGGTGGGACAGCGAAAATCAGCGCCGTAGCCGATGCTCTCACCCTTGCGATGGTGGTTGATGGCGACGATTGGTGCGCGCAGAGTCATGACGGGGAGCAGACCGAGATCAGCGGCTGATTCGTCGCGGAAGGGTGAGCTGCCATACAGTACGATGCCTGGGCGTACCCAGTCATAGCGCGCATGCGGGAAGGCGAAGATGGCGGCGGAGTTGGCTGCGCTGGACGGCAGGGAAACATTCCGGCGTGCCTCATCGAAGCGTTGGATCTGCACGTCGTTGAGCGGGTCTTCGGGCATGTCGGCACAGGCAAAATGGGTCATGATAGTGGTGCAGCGCGCCCCCAGACGCGCAGCGATTCGGCCAGCCACTTTCGGCTTGAAGCCCAGCCGCCCCATCCCAGTGTCAACTTTCAGCCACAGCTCCGGTCGCAAGAACAGCGAGTCGGGCAAATCGCGAATTTGGTATTCGTGATGAACCGCCAACATCAACCCCGCCTTGCTGGCCCAGGCGACTTCGAGCTCGTGACGCGCACCTTCCAGTACCAGGATGGGCGCTTCGATACCTGCCTCGCGCAGCGCCACCCCCTCACTGACAAACGCAACGCCGAGCGCATCGGCTCCCGCATCGGTCAACGCCGCGGCCGCCTCGACCATGCCATGACCATAGGCATCGGCCTTGACGACCGCCAGGATCTTCTGCTGGCGCGCAACCGAGCGGACAATGGAAAGGTTGTGTTTCAGCGCTTTGAGATCGACGCTGACACTGGCATGGCGGTTCACTGAAAACCCTCGCTGGAATAAACATCGGGCACGTAGTTTTCGAAGCGGGTGAATTCACCGCGGAAGGTCAACTTGATGGTGCCGATCGGCCCGTTTCGCTGCTTGCCGATGATGATTTCGGCAACGCCCTTTTCCGCACCGTCAGGGTTATAGACTTCATCCCGGTAGATGAACATGATGACGTCCGCATCCTGCTCGATCGCCCCCGATTCGCGCAGATCCGACATCACCGGTCGTTTGTTAGGCCGTTGCTCAAGGCTGCGATTGAGCTGCGACAGCGCAATCACCGGACACTTCAGCTCTTTCGCCAAGCCCTTGAGGTTACGTGAGATTTCGGAAATCTCAGTGGCGCGGTTTTCCGATGTACCAGCCACCTGCATGAGTTGCATGTAGTCGATCATGATGACACCGAGCTGCCCATGCTCACGCACCAGCCGCCTTGCCCGGGCACGCATCTCGGTGGGCGTCAGCGCGGGGGTGTCGTCGATAAACATCGGTACCTCGGCCAACAACTCGACCGCACTGGTCAGACGCGGCCAATCTTCCTCTTTCAGCTTGCCGGTGCGCAAGCGCTGCTGATTGATGCGCCCCATCGACGACAGCATCCGCAAGGCGAGCTGTTCGCCCGGCATCTCCATGCTGAAAATGGCGACTGGTTTGCGCTGCTTGATCGCGGCATATTCGCAGATGTTCATCGCAAATGTCGTCTTCCCCATCGAGGGGCGCCCGGCAACGATCACCAAGTCACCCGCTTGCAGGCCAGAGGTCATGTTGTCGAGGTCATCGTATCCTGTCGGGCAGCCGGTGATGCCGTCGCCCTTCTCGTTCATCTCGTCGATATATTCGACGGCATTGCGAACCAGTGAGCGCAGGCCGCGAAAACCCTGCTGCCCACGCATGCCCTGCTCCGCAATCTGGAAGACCTTGCGCTCGGCCTCGTCAAGAATCTCTTTGCTATCTCGCCCTTGGGGATTGAACGAAGAATCTGCAATTTCCCCGGCGATGCCGATCAGCGTCCGCAGGATCGAACGTTCACGCACGATGTCGGCATAGGCTCGGATGTTAGCGGCGCTCGGCGTGTCCTTGGCGAGCATGCCGAGATAGGCCAACCCACCCGCTTTTTCCAGATCGCCTCGGGGATCGAGCCATTGAGACAGGGTGACAACATCGAAAGGGTCGTTTTTTTCCGCCAGCGCGGCGATGGCGCGGAAGATAATGCGGTGATCCTGGCGGTAAAAGTCCTCCTCGCCCACCCGGTCGGCTACTTGATCCCAGGCATTGTTGTCCAGCAACAACCCGCCCAGAACCGCCTGTTCCGCCTCGACAGAGTGCGGAGGAACTTTGAGCTGCTGTACGGACTGTACGTTATCGGGTTGAGGATCGGAACTGAAGGGTTCGAGCATGATGATTGCGCCTGTGACGATTCACCAGAGAGGCGAGCCAGTATATCACCGGAGCAGAGGAAACACGGGAAAGAATCGTCACAGATGCGCGTCGAAGCAGCGCACGCGACGCATTAGACAGAACAACAAACCCGAATGGAATCAGACTGTTAAGACATAACATCAATAACGCGGCATCGAATGATGCCGCGTCGACAAGCAGCCGGTGCCAGCTACTGCTCTTCTTCCGCGACAACGACTACCTTGACCTCGGTATTGACGTCGCTATGCAGGTGAATGGTAATGTCGAATTCACCGATAGAACGCAGCGCACCTTCCGGCAAACGCACCTCTTTCTTCGCCACTTCAACACCAGTGGCAGAGATTGCCTCGGCAATTTCAGTGGTGCCAACAGAACCAAACAGCTTACCTTCGTTGCCTGCATGAGCCGGGATCGTGACTTCAAGATCCGCCAGCTTTGCTGCGCGATCCTGAGCTGCTGCCAAGGAGGCCGCTGCTGCTTTTTCCAGCTCGGCGCGGCGAGCCTCAAACTCGGCAATGTTTTCCTTGGTCGCGTACTTCGCCTTGCCGCTGGGGATCAGGTAGTTACGCGCATAGCCCGGACGTACTGAAATCTTGTCGCCCAGATCACCCAGATTTTCCACCTTGTCTAACAGAATTACTTCCATCGTCTTCACCTATATCAAAACTATTCCGCGGGACTGTTGTCCAGCCGCCGCCTGAAATCTGCAAATGCATCCACGATGCCCAGACCCGCCATGATCACGACAACGGGCGTCAGAAAAATCACCAACATCACGTACAAGCCGATAATGCTGCCACGAGGCCAGCCGATTCGCGCTACCAGCCCATGCACCAGCGCGAAGCCTTGCACCAGAAACACTGTCATCGCCACCGACGCCAGCGCATTGGCCCAGGGTGCGCCGGTCAGCGTCGCCAGGACCACGAACAGAATCGCCAGGCCAGCAGGCCAGATGCCGATTCTCAGCTCCTGGAACTCGCGGGCAAAACCACCCGGGTTCTCCACCGAGGCCTGCATCGAGCGCGCCAGCATTAGCGCCAGTAACGCCGTCAGCACAAATGCCGAAACCAGCACGCCTGTCATGATCGGCGCGATGCTTTCGAGCGTCTTGCCAACGTTCTCGCTCTGCTGCGTTCCGCCCTGCTCCAGTGCAGGCTGCATCAATCGTTGCAGTGTTTCGACCCAAAAGCGGTCGATATCCGGAAACAGCAGATAGAGCAAGACCACCGCAACAACGCCAGTAGCGAAAGCCGCCTGCATGACCAGCGACCAGCTGACCGTTCTTGCCAGTAAAGCGCCCAACAGGGCAACCGGCAGCCACTGCGCAATGCCTGAAAGAATGCCGATCGCAGCGGGCTGGTTCATGGCAATGACACCAACCGCCAACAGTACCGAGCTGATCGCCGTGACGTAGATCGCTTGCATCAGCCCGACGCTCAGGGCAACGAGCCCGACCACCGCGCTACTGAGCACGCCCAGTGGCGGCAGCAACAACCCCAGCAGCGAAAACCCCGCTGCGGCTGCCACGGCCTGAGGCAGGCCCCGCAGAATGAACTCGGCCAGCCTCTTCATGACAGTGACCTTGCTGTTACTGGCGATCCGTGTAGGGAATCAGCGCCAGAAAACGCGCCCGCTTGACCGCGGTCGCCAGCTGACGCTGGTATTTCGCCTTGGTGCCAGTAATCCGGCTGGGAATGATCTTCCCGGTCTCGCTGACGTATTGCTTCAGGGTATCGAGATCCTTGTAGTCGATCTCTTTCACACCTTCGGCGGTAAAACGGCAATATCTCTTGCGTTGAAAATAGCGTGCCATGTGCAATTATCCTCTGATCAGTTCGGGTTCAGGACTCAGTCGCAGCAGCAGGCTCGCTGCTGGCGGCTTCGTCGCTCTTCTTCTCGGCCGCAGGAGCGGGCGTCTCGGGCTTGGCCGGAGCGCTGCTCTTCTCCTCTTCGGGCTTGGCCAGAGGCGATGTTTCTGTGACCGCCTCGTCGCGGCGAATGATCAGATTGCGGATAATCGCATCGTTGAAACGGAAAATGCTGACCAGCTCGTCATGCACGTCCTGACCGCATTCGATGTTCATCAGCACATAATGTGCCTTGTGGATCTTGTTGATCGGGTAGGCCAGCTGGCGGCGACCCCAATCTTCCAGACGATGAACCTTGCCGTTGCCTTCTTCGATCAGCGTACGGTAGCGTTCGATCATCGCGGGCACTTGCTCGCTCTGGTCAGGGTGGACCAGAAACACGATTTCGTAATGTCGCATGGTTACTCCTTGCGGATGATTCAGCCTCCCGCTACAACACGGTGAGGCAAGGAGCCGTCAGCCCGGACTTGCAATGAGCCGACGGATAAAAGGCGCGTAATGGTACGTGATGCAGGTATGCTTTACAACCGCGCAAGACGGAGTATCACCAGCCCGCAGCAGGGAGAATATGCATTGAAAGGACGCAAACACAGCTGCTTTTCCAGCCATCGCCACCTTCTGCTGCTTGCCTGGCTGGTCATCGCGGCCCCGATGACCAGCGCAGGCGATGCACCCGACCTGCTCCTGGCCAATATCTACGAGGATGCCATCGATGTCCGGGACTACTGGATCAGCGAGAAATTCGACGGCGTGCGCGCCTACTGGGACGGCGAAAAACTGATTTCGCGCCAAGGGAATATCTACCACGCGCCAAGTTGGTTTACCCGCGACTTTCCACACGTTCTGCTGGATGGCGAACTGTGGCTGGGACGTGGACGCTTCGAAGAGCTGGTCAGCACGGTACGCAAGCAGGCGCCAGTAGATGCCCAATGGCGCAACGTTCGCTATCTGGTTTTCGAACTGCCGGACGGTAATGGCAGCTTCAGCGACCGACTGGAGAAACTGCGCACGCTGCTCACCAATTCACCATCGCCTTATATCCGCCTGATCGAACAATTCCGCCTCGATTCTCACCAGGCATTGATGCAGAAACTTCAGGAAATCACCGCCACCGGTGGAGAAGGCCTGATGCTGCATCGCGCTGACGCACCCTACCACGGGGGTCGCAGCAACGACCTGCTGAAACTCAAACCCTATCTCG
>CAZQXF010000185.1:0-5752 GCA_964596975.1 uncultured Thiotrichales bacterium
TAGAGCAGCAGCAACATCGGCGTGATCAGCAACTGCCCCAGCACATTGCCAAACCACCAGGAAAACGCACTCTGTACAAAGCCGCTTGTGGGCAAAACACCCGAGATCAGCAGCACGGCATTGCCCAGCAATGCGCTGAAGGGTTGCAGCACAAAGACGATCAGCAACACCAGCCCAACGATATCTCTCAGCGTCGAGAGGGATGCATCAAGCGTAAAACGGCGAAACAGCGCCACCGCCAGGACCGCTTCCAGGCTATTGATGGCAGCGATACCTAACGCAGCGGACAGAGGCAAATCGGCGTGGAGGCCAAGCAACAACTGACCAAGGAATATACCCGGCCAGAGGCGAGCGCCAAAAACGAGCACCGCCGCCAGCGCAATACCTTCGGACAGGAAGACCACCAGACTGACGATATGGTGGTCGAGGGAACTGCCAGAAGTGGAGAATACCGCCTGGCCCGCAGCAAAGTAGAGACTCGCCAAGAGCAGGATCTGGAGAATCGATGTTCCGACATTCTTTGGTGCAACAATTGTCATGCGACCCATAATCCCCTCAGAAGCGACAGCCTAGCCAGCATGTCGACGGTGGCAGCCGCCGAAGGATAGGAGAATCACAACCCTGTAGCAAGAACTGCGCTGCCCCCATCATCTGTGCGGCCTTGCGATGAAGCCCGGCGAGAAATCCGGGGATAAAAAAGCCGCTGGCGCCTCGCGGCGACAGCGGCAGTGGTGCATGCCAATATCTAGCCCGTATTTCTCACCAATTCACTTCGACGACCGCCCAATTCGGCGAGATGATTACCTTTTCACGGCCACCTTCTCGCTCTGGATCGTCTGTGCCTTTTTGGCTTCATGCTCGGCCCGAAGTCTTTTCTCCTCTTCCAGAATCGTGGCAACGGAGGATTTAAGCGGTGCCCAACCATACCAGTGCATGTAATCGTTACTGGCATGAAAAGCCCCCTGAAAAGTACGCTGACGATATTCGAGGAAAATCATATACAGCTCTTGCTCGATCTTGGTCTTCGCCTCGTAGTACTGCAACAGGTCGGGCGCAAACTTCCAGCCTTCCGGTGTTTTCAGGATGCCATCCTTGTAAAGCCCTTGCACCGCCTTGATCGCCTTGGCGAATTCATGATCCGCAGCCTTCAGAATTTCATCCGATGCCTTCATGTGCAGGTCAACAAAACCTTTTGCATGACACTTGTTGCAGTTGTCTTTCATTTTCTGACGCAGCTCATTGAACTCCTCCGGTCCACGAGCAGCCTGCGCTTGAACGACAATCTCGATAAAACGCTCGGTTGGTTGCAGATTTCCATCCAGCACACCGGAAGCCTGGAGAATCAGCGCACGATCCAATGTCCAGGTGGGATCATCATCGACATCGATATAATGTCCCGACGGTAATGCAGCGGCGAGCTTGGTCAATTGCGGTTTCAAGGAAGGTGCAACATCGATCAATGCCAGCACGTTTTCCTTGGTCGGAATACGCAGCCCCAAAAATCCCCACGGTGTCTTGACGGCATGATCACCTTCCATGATGTGGCAATTCTGGCAGGTTGGCGCGCGAGCGCCCTCTTCGTGCCCCTCGATCGCCCAGATCACGCCATGCTTGGCTGACGAGTACATTTCCCATTGGGGATGGTCGAATCCCATGTGGCAGTTGGAGCAGGCGCGCGGATCTCTCGCCTCCGAGACCTTGAAGCTGTGTCGGGTATGGCAGGCGTCACATTGAACATTGCCATAGCGATATTTCGATTCTTCCTTGCCCCCATCAAATTTGACCTTGCCGGTATTACCGTCGGTCACACCCAGCAAGCCTTTTTTGCCGATTTTGTGACAACCCGAACAACCGCGATAACCTTCACCCGCAATGGCACCCGGCTGGCCGTGCCAGGCAATCTGCGATTTCATGACCAGCCAGCCGAGGTTGTGCTTGCCCTCGGCATGTTGCCGGTGCTGCTTTTTGTGGCACTCGCCGCAAGTCTCTGCGGTCGGCATTTCAGCCTTTTTCCAGTCATCCATGGCCGTGTGCTTTTCGCCATGACAATCGGAACAAAGCACCTCATCGTCGCGATTGGTGGTGTTGGCATGAGGACTGCGCAAATGCTGCTTGACGATGCCCGGCGTCACATTGATATGGCAGCCAACGCATTCACCCTGCAATTTCTTGTCTTCATCGATCTGTTTGACTTCCGTTTTTTGTACCGCCGTATTTTCGGATATGGCATCAGCTGCAAGCACCGAGGTACCTGGCAAAATAAATGTCAGTAGCACGAGCAATGCGCGCGCTGCCGACAGGTGATCATTTTTCATAACTGGTTCCCCTTTATTTGCTGAATGGAATATCGGGTCGACACAAACGAACGAATAGCAGCAAAACAATCACAAGAGATCTGCCAAGCAGCCAGCGCCCCTTCATGCGTCGATCGACGATTCCTTATTGGCGGAAAGCGGCCACAATGATGGAAAATGATTGGAACGCACTCGATCCGAACACACTGCAATCACCTTCCTCATCGGATGACAGTCAAGCCATCGAGATTGACGGTAACAGCGCCGCCAATACCCACGGTAAACCTATGTTTATTAGCGGCGCTGATCCGACGCGATGCCCCCCTGGTTATTACCTGGGATTAATTCCCAACCCACCCTCGCCAGGCGAGCACAACGATTTCCGCCAACTTGAGAACCTCGTCATTAAAGCTTCACATGTTTCTGCTATCGTCATCACGATTGTTGTCCAGTCAGGGAGAAATCGATGCCAATCATCGACGAAATGGAGCCGCTGCGGATCATCCAGATCACTGATCTGCACCTGCAGGCGCATCCTGAAGAAGGGTTGGGCTGGTGCCCACATTGCGATGATCTCGACACCACGGAAACGCTGTCTACCGTGCTCGACGATATCCAGGTGAACGAACCCTGTTTCGATGCGCTGGTGGTGACAGGCGATATCGCCCAGGATGGTGAGGCTGAAGCGTACCGGCAATTCGCCCAGCTGCTGCGACGTGAGGGCTCTCCCGTCTACTGCCTGCCCGGCAACCACGACGACCGGCAACGGCTCAGCGCTGCACTGGATGGAGACGTGGTCTCGATGCCACGTCACGTCGTACAAAAGGATTGGCTACTGTTGTTTCTCGATACTTCCAAGCGGGGCGTCGACCACGGCGAGATCTCCACCATTCAGCTGAGCTGGATCAAGGCAATGGTAGAGAAGTTTCCACGGCATCATGCTGCGCTGTTCATTCACCACCACCCACTGCCGGTTGGCAGTGACTGGCTCGATACGCACCACGGCATGATCGACGGCGATGTGGCGCTGGCGCAGCTCGACGCCCTGCCACAACTGAAGACTATTGTTTGTGGACATATCCACCAGCAGCTCGACTGCCAGTATGGACACATCAGGGTACTGGGTACACCATCCACTTGCCTGCAGTTTCTGCCGCAGTCGGAACGGCTCAGCTTTACCGCACAGACGCCAGCCTATCGTCGGCTGGTGCTGCATCGTGACGGCAGTATCGAAACGGAAGTGATGTTCTCGCATCAACCATGGCTGGCTGCCCGGTTACGGCGGAAGCATGGCTTCAGAGAGCTGCCACCGCAGGCGGTTTAGCATCCTCAGTCGGCTGGGAGATTCGAGCTGGCAATCTTGCAGGCTGCACCACCCTCGCGCGCATCATATACCGCCATCACGCTGCGTAACTCGGCCAGCACGAGCACACTCAGCTCCGCATCGAGGCCGTCCAGCTCACGGGGTTGCCCTCCCCGGTCTACAGTGTCAAGAACACGATACACGGCAGCGCAACCGAGATTGCAGATCTGCTCCACCACTGTCTCGACCTGGCGCTGCGCTGATATTGGTTGCTGATGCGGCATGTGGTGATTCTAACCCGGATTTCTCACCGGGTCGCGTAGCGAAGCCGCAGTCGTGAACTGGTGAGCCATCCGGGTTAATCCAACCTCCTGGTGGCACCCCATACTGTGCCACAGTTGCCCCGCAGAGACTTCATTGATCTGACTCAGTACAATGGCCTTCACAACACGGCAAAATGGCCTTATCCACTCATTCCGGGAGCAGCAATGAAATCCATGCACACCCTCTACCCTGATCAACCGTCGATTGCACTACACGATCCGTTGGCTGAACTGCTTGGCGCTGGCGAAGGCTATTTCACCTACCGTTTCATGGATGCCGTGAAGCTTTCCGGCCATGCCTGCCCCACCGTAGCCGGCGCTTTTCTGCTGACCATTCACGGCCTGAAGTCGCTCTACGAAGAATGCACACCCGTTCGCGGTCAAATCAGAATCACGGCCCCCGGCCCAGTCGATGCGGGTACCAATGGGCCAATGAGTCAGGTCATGACACTGATCACCGGGGCAGCAGCAGACAACGGCTTTCAGGGGCTGGCTGGAAAATTCGCCCGTAACGGCCTGCTCAACTTCGGCAATGCCGGCGACGGCCGCTGGATCTTTACCCGCACCGACACCGAAAAATGCGTCGGCGTCAGCTACGACCCTTCATCCATCCCGCCCGATCCCGACATGAAGCCATTGATGCAACAAATCATGCAAGGCGATGCTGACTGCGAAGCCAAGCGTCGCTTCGCCGAGCTATGGCGCGAACGCGTGGTGAAGATTCTCGAAGACGATGGCAAGGCAACCATCACGCTTTCCTACGTCTGCTGAGGGAGCCGATCACGCCAAGGCAACCAAATGAAAAAAGCCCTGGCGATAACAGCATTTTGTCTGGCGGTGGCACCCATCGCCGCATGGTCGCTGTACAAACCCGTGAGAGTGCTCGCTCCCCAACTGGCTGACGACATCTCCTGCCCCCACGCCAACCTGTGCATCGACGACAGCCGCAGGACGCCACAAGCACTCGCCTTGTATGAAGAGGCGCTGGATTTCGTATCCAACGCCGTCGGACCGTTTCGGCAACGTCCCCGCATCATCTTTTGCGCGACCCAACACTGCTTTCAATCGTTTGGTTTCAACAGAGCCGCAGCAACAACGGTGGGAACATCAGGCATCGTCGTCAGCCCCCGCGGCTGGAAAGCACACTACATCCGTCACGAAATGATTCACCATCGTCAGGCCGAGGAACTGGGCGTGCTGACCATGCTATTCAAGCCAGAGTGGCTGATCGAGGGGATGGCCTATGCGCTGAGCGACGACCCGCGCAGCACGCTTTCGGACAGATGGCAGTCAGCGCGCGAGCAATTTGTGCAGTGGTACACAACGATCGGCAAGCACCGTTTGTGGCAGCAGGCACGAACGCAATGAGGCGGCGTCCTCATTGACACATCGCATCTCACAAACACCGCCTTACCAAAGACTTCTCCCCAGTTACATATGAACAAACCGTAACGCCGCAACCCCGCCTGTCGTGGTTGAATTCTCGCGCTCTACCCCTAACCTCTGTCGCAACCGCGCTTTTTCGTGCGGATACATTCTTACTGAACCGGAACACGAATAACGATGACCAACGAACCCAGCACAGCCACGAAGCATCTCGATACGCTGCAGGCCCACCTGCCGGCGGTTCTCGAAGTACGCAAACATCTGCGCGAACGCATTATCGGCCAGGAGGCGCTGATCGACCGCCTGTTGATCGCGCTGCTGGCGGACTGCCACCTGCTGGTGGAAGGCGCGCCGGGGCTGGCGAAGACGACGGCGATCAAGGCCCTGGCAGAGATGATCGAGGGCGATTTTCACCGCCTTCAATTCACGCCTGACCTGTTGCCCGG
>CAZQXF010000186.1:0-5730 GCA_964596975.1 uncultured Thiotrichales bacterium
AGGTCACCCTCAGCGGAAAAGCCGTGCAGACTGCCGGCAGATCGAAACTCGGCTTGCAGCGGCGCCCCGTCCAGGGCCGGTGAAAATGCTGCCAGATCATCCGCTGTCAGTTGCAAGCGCGCATCCCAGGCAGGCTTGGTGAGAACGCTGGTCAGATCGGCCATCAAGTTGACTCGGATCGGCCCGCTTACATTTTGCTTGAGATGCAGTGCCGCCAGATCTCCTGTGGCCACACCACTGCCGGCAAACGCACCAAACTGCGGATGATTGATATGCCAATCGAGCTTGAGGTCGAGCGGGTAATCCCCTTGCGGTTCAACCGTACCGCTGAGGCTGGCCGCCCCCTCTGGTGCATGCAGGTCGAGCTGGAGCAGTTGCAAGCGGCTGCCGCCACCGACCGCGGCCAGTTTGATCCGTTCGATCACGATCGGCTGCGCCTTGCCCCAGGGATAAATGCGAATATCGTCGAGATCCAGTTCATCGATGCTGATATCCATCGGCAGATCGATATCAGGCAGCTGGATTGGGCCTGCCGGTTGCTCCTGATCATCCGCTGCCGGCTTGGGCAGACGCAGCGTCAAGCCAGAGAGCGCCAGGCGCTGCAAATGCAGTTTGCGTTGCAGCAATGCCTGTGGCTGCCAGCGCAGTGCCACCGAGCGTATATTGACCTGCAAACCATTTTCCTGGCGGTAGTCAAAACCCGTCAGATCCAACGGCCCAGCGATCCGGCCTTCGGCCTGCTGCCAGCTCAGCGTTCCGGGCGCAACACGCTGGCCCAGCGCCAGCAGGCGCTGCAGGCCGTCTTCCGTGACGGTGAGATACCCAACCGCGCCCACAACCAATAGCAGCAGAAATAGCAATGGGCCCACGAGCCAGTTGAGCAGCCTGCCGATCATAGGTCTGGCCCTATCGTCAGATGCAATAGCAATTTATTGCCAACCGGCTGCTCCAGACCGCGGGCAAAATCAAGGCGCACCGGCCCGATCGGCGAACGCCAGTGCAGCCCGATACCCACACCCGTTTTATAGTCAGGCTGATCATCGAAGGCATCGCCACTGTCGGCGAACAGCGCAATACTCCATTTTTCGCGAATGGGAAATTCATATTCGATGCTTGCCTCAATCAGATGCTTGCCACCGACTACATCCTCACCATCGAGTGGCCCGATGACCGAATATTTATAGCCACGCACGGTACGATCGCCGCCGGTGAAAAACCGCAGCGAGGTCGGCAAGGCAGAAAAATCACTGACCCAGGTCGTCCCCAGCGCGGCACGACCGATCAGGCGATGGCGGTTGGCGAAACTGCGAATCCATTTCGCCGATACCATGGGTTGCAGAAAACTGGTATCGGAAAGCAGTGCTTCCGCGCCGCCGCGGACAAACAGCCGCAACCACGCACCATTGGTGGCAAAAATTCTTTTTTCCAGCTCGGCTGGCAGTGTCCGCGTCCATTCTGCACTGGGAATCAGCAACTGGCTGATGGGCTTTTCATCCCCCAGCTCGAAGCGCTCGACGCGATAGTCCAAAGCGTAGGTCTTGAGCCAGACATCATCCCGATATTTATAGTAGCCACCCAGCGACCAGGCTTGATAATTTTTCGTTTCGGAATGCTCATCGAGATAGGACGCGCGCAAGCCCCAGGCATCACTGCGTGGGTCCTTGCCCGGAATAATGTATTCACCCGCCACGCCGTAGAGAATTTCCGACACCAGTAACTCAGCCGTGTAGTGATGCCCACGGCGACTGACTCTGCGGCCAGTGATCCCCGCCTTGGCACGCACTCCTGTATCGGTTCCATAGCCGATACCGTAAATATACTTGCGCGCCTTTTTTGGCTTGAGAAAAACCTCGACCGGCAGCTGGTGATCCCGCGCCGACTCCGGCGTCACGCTGATCTCCACCTGCTTGAAATATTCGGAACTGCTGAGATCACCCTGCAACTGTTGCAGATCACCGGCATCGTAGAACTGCCCCGGCTTGATCGTACTGTAGCGACGTAACAAATCATCGTCGATCCACTGTTGGTCCTGATGAAAAATCACCTCTCCCAGCCGGTAACGCTTGCCCGTATCGAAATGCAGCGAGATCTCGGCGGTGTATTTTTTCAGATCGATACGGATTTCGCTCTTTTCCAGTTTGGCATCGAAATATCCGCGTTCCGAGGCAATCACCTGAAACCGGCTTTTCAGCGCCTCATAAGCCTCCTGGTCGAGCGCAACACCCTCACGCAGGGGCGACTTATCCAGCGCCTGTTGAAAAACGGCATCCTCCTGGCCGTCACCACTAAGGCGGATATCCAGCTTCGTCACCTCGACGGGCTCGCCCGGATCGACCTGATACACGGCAAGCCACCCCTCGTCGGTTTGTTTCAGCGTCGCTGCGACCTTGGCGCGGTAATAGCCAAACGGCCTCAATGCTGTTGCGATCTGCTCTGCCGCACTGCGATGCAGGTATTTCAAGCGCGCGATGGAGCGAATGGTCTTGCCGTTGAAGGCCCAGATGTCGAGAAATCCCTGGACATTCTCCAGTAGCCGACCCTCCAGCCCACTGATTCTGACCGCCACCGGGACAGCCGTATCCTTGTCGGCAGCCGGCGCTTCAGCAAGCGCAATACGCCCCATCAGCAGCAGGGCAAGCAGCAGCCAGGAGGATGTGCAAGCCAGCGCGCGTACAATGGGTTTTTTCGTAGAGCAGAGCAACTTCAACATCCTTGGAGATCCGGGAATGGCGATTATATCGCGTGCGGGCTAAACTCGGGCACAATTCAAACACCACCAACCGTTTCCAGATGAATCGTTTCACTCCATTCCTGATCCTGCTGACACTTTGCCTGCCGCCAGCTTTTGCCAAAACGAGCTGGCAACTGACAATGGCCGAAACCTGGCCCAAGAACTACCCGATATTCGGTGAAGCCAATCGCCAGCTGGCAGACACGGTGGCAAAAATGTCCGATGGCCGGCTGACGATACGGATCGATTCTGCCAACAAGCACAAGGCACCGTTCGGTATTTTCGATCTGGTACGCTCCGGGCAATATGACATGGGCAGCTCCGCCTCCTATTTCTGGAAAGGCAAGGTGCCCAACACCCTCTATTTCACCACCATGCCATTCGGCATGATCGCTGTAGAACAGTATGGCTGGTTCTACCACGGCGGAGGCATGCAGCTGATGGCGAAGGTTTACGAGCCATACGGCCTGCTGTCGTTTCCCGGCGGCAATACCGGCAATCAGATGGGTGGCTGGTTCAAAAAGGAAATCCGTTCGCTCGATGATATCGAGGGACTGAAAATGCGCATTCCCGGCTTTGCCGGAGAGGTACTCGCCCGGCTTGGCGCAAAACCGGTCAATATCGCGCCCGCCGAGCTCTATACGGCACTGGAGCGCAATACGATCGACGCACTGGAATGGGTCGGCCCATCACTCGACCTGCGCATGGGCTTCCACAAGATCGCACCATACTACTATACCGGCTGGCACGAACCCGCTGGCGAGATGCAGTTTCTGGTAAACCGACGCAGCTGGGAAAAGCTGCCGGACGATCTGCGTGAAATCCTGCGGGTAGCAATGCGGATGACCGCTTACAATACCTGGATCAGAACCACTCACGAAAGCGCCATCAACCTGGACACCATGAAAAAGGCGTTCCCGAATATCCAGATCAAGAGCTTCCCGGACGACGTCATGCGCGCATTGAGAAAAGCCAATGATGAACTGTTGGCAGAAAAGGCCCACAACGACCCACTGGCCCGCGAAATCATCGCATCGCAGCGCGAATACATGAAAAAATCACGCGCCTGGACATTGATCTCCGACAAAGCGTATCTCGACAGCGCTGCCGAATAGCCGAACTAACCCGCATTTCTGTCCGGCATTTTACCTCGCGATATTTCCGGGTCAGGCCGGCCGTTGCCACGTTTCGTGCTCGCCCCGTGCCAAAGTCGCAAGGGGCGAATTCCGGGTCGGCCGGACAATACTTGTCGAATACCCCGGCGCATCACGATTTTCACGCCGTACCTTGAACTGCGCCATCAACGCGGTCAGGCGCTCCGCATGCTTCCCCAAGCCCTGGGCTGAAGCAGAAGAGCGTTTGACAAGACTCGAATTCTCCTCGGTACATGACTGCAACGCCGATACCGCATGATCTATCTTGCTGATTCGATCCGATTGCTGTTGCGATGCCTCGGCCATTTCGTCGACCACCGCAACCAGGCCCGCCATTGAAGAAAATATGTTTTCCAGCACGGTACCGGCCTTGTCGATCAGCTCGGCACCGCTATTGACCTTGTGGTTGTTGTCTTCCAGCAGACTCTTGATTTCACCAGCCGCAGTGGCGCTGCGCTGAGCAAGGTTGCGCACCTCGTTGGCGACCACCGCGAAACCCCTTCCCGATTCACCTGCCCGTGCCGCTTCGACCGAAGCATTGAGGGCAAGCAAATTGGTTTGAAAGGCAATTTCCTCGATAACGCTGATGATCTCGGTTGCTTTCCTGCTCGACTCGGTAATCTCGGTCATGGCCGCCATGACCTCAGTGACGACCTCCTCACCATGCTGCGCTTTTTCATTGACGCTATCGGCCAGCGCGTTGGCCTCGCGCGCATTTTCGGCACTCATCTGGACAGTTTCAGCAAGCTTGTTGATACGCTTCGCCACCCCGATCAGCTCCGCCGCCTGGCCCTCGATGCGATCGTGGAGATGCAAACTGGTTTCACCCTGTCGCTGCGCTTCGGCAGCCACGTCATTGGCCGTTTTCTTCACTCGCGTGACCAACTCGCGGAGCGCTTCGACCATGTCCCCGAGCGCTGCATAAACCCCAGCTGCATTATCAGTATCAATACTGACCTCTAGATTGCCGTCAGCCACTTGCGTTGCAATCTCTGCAAGCGCATGCGGCTCACCGCCCAGCGGGCTGCAGATGCCACGACTGACCACCCAGGCCAAGCCAGCGCCAATCAGGATCATTAGCGCGGTTGCCTCCAACACATTGTGGCCGATCGACTGCTCGGCAGTAGCCAGCGGAGAGAGATCCCGGATCACCTGTAGCGCGCCGATCATCCTGCCGGAGTAGTCCTGTAGCGGCGCCGTATAAATACCCAGTGGCGTATCACTCTGATCATCGATATCGATGACAGTTTCCCCCTCCATCACGCGCTGCAGGATTTCCTCATCGACGATTTGTTTTTCTATCGTCGACAGGGACGGCACAAAACCGCTACCCTTTTTCAAATAGATCGCCAGATCAACGCCATAACGGGACGACAGTCGCTTGAAGAACGGTTCGTTCAGGGCCAGACCAATTTCGACCGTACCGATGTGCCGGCCTTGATATTGCACCGGGACGACACCACGCAAGCCAAGCCCAGCGACGCCCGATTCAATTCCTTTGACCACCTTTTTCGACGCATTGGCGGTGACAACCGTGTGGCGAAAACCGGAAAGGTCATCCCCAGACTTTTCCGGCTTGTGGACGCGATAAAATGAATGGTTGTTCGGCGTGTGGAATTGAAACTGGCGCACACCGTAGCTACGCTTCAGTTCAGCAAAGGTCGTCGAAGTGAGACTCGCCAGCGCTGCCCGATCACGCTCGGCAAACGCCTTTTGAATATCCGGTGCTGTGGCAACCGTTGTTGCCAGCGCAGCGGCAAAGCGTGTGCGATTTTCGATTTCAGAGTTGACGGAAGCCGCCACAGATTCGAGCATGTCCGTCTGCATGGCGTCAGTCACCACCTC
>CAZQXF010000187.1:0-5692 GCA_964596975.1 uncultured Thiotrichales bacterium
ACGCCAGCCATCACACCACCTTGAGCGGCCTCGCTGCGCGACCCGGTGAGAAATCCGGGCTAGCGCCCGTGGCAGCCAGATCATGAAACGCCCCTGGTGGCTGCTGGCGGCAGCGCTGCCGCTCAGCCTGCTGATCCCCTTTGCGATTGGCGGCTGGGACGGTCTGGCGGAGCTGGGAAAAATCCCGCTCAAGGTGGTAGCAGCCGGTGTTGCGATGGTTTCGTTAGGCTGGGTCGCACAGTCACTCAAGCTCAAGTTGATCATGGGGGGCGTAGGTGAATCCATCTCGGCAAGGAAAGCATTGGCGACGGTACTGGCTTCAGAATTCGCCAGTTCCGCAACACCGGCCGGAACCGGGGCCGCGATCACCGAGACCTATCTGTTACATCGGCATGGGCTGAGTTCGGCGAAAGCCGCCTCGGTGTTCGCGCTGGAGCAGATTCTGGATCTGTTCTTCTTTGTCACCGCACTGGTGGTACTGGCACTGGTACTGCTCACCGGCCCCGATGATTTCCATCTCGGCTTTCAAATCGCGACAATGGCCATGTTGCTGGTCGGCGGTTTCGCCGGGCTGTGGTTCTTTGCACGCCACTACCGCCCGGTGTTGCTATGGAGCGGCAAGCTGCTGGCGCGTTTCAGGGTATCGGCACGACGGCGCAAGAATATCGCCCGCTGGGTGATTCGCTTCCGTCACGGACTGGGACTGATTCTTGGCTTCTCCCGCTGGCGACTGTCTTCCATCTACGTGCTTGCCGCCTGCCACTGGATGCTGCGCTACTCAGCCCTCTACCTCATTATCGAAGCCTTGGGATTTCACGTACCCTGGTCCTACCTGTTCTTCATTCAAATGTTCAGCCTCGGCATTGGCCAGATGACGCTGATGCCTGGCGGCAGTGGCAGCGTCGAAATCAGTTTCAGCATTCTGCTGGCGCCCTGGCTTGGTGCAAGCTCAATCGCCGCCACCCTGATCGCCTGGCGTTTCGTTACCTACTATTGGTACTTCATCATCGGCGGGCCGGTTTTCCTCGCGTTTGCCGGACGTGCCCTGTGGCATCGCATTAACGCCCCGGCATGATAACTCGTGTTCATTACCCGTTCGCTGCTGCGCCCCACCCTCTACGAAACAGTCACTTAGGAAAATAACCTGTAGTAACGGATTACCAGAAAGGTGATACAATCCACATAAAGCACGGGTTCTTCTGTCCTAGAATTGCTAGCAGGGTTCCGTGAAAACGGACAGGATGTTTCGACCTTCGGGTTTCATGATCAGGACTACGCAATGATGCGCTGGATTCTCAAGCTCACCGGATACGCACTGCTGGTAGCGGTTTTCGCGCTTTGCCTCTACACCATTCCGCCCACCATCGAGTCCGAAGTACTCGCCAATGCCAAACAAACCTTGAAATCCCACGGCATGGGCTGGGTATTGGTCAGCATCGACGGTCGTGACCTCACGCTCTCTGGCTCACCACCGAACAATGATGCGGCAGCCAAAGCGGTCAACCTGCTGCTCGACACGACCGGCGTACGCCAAGTGGAAACAACCTGGGCTGAAAAAAGTTCCGCCGACAGTTGGGAATCACCGCCCTCAAGCATCGATATCGCCACCATCGACCGCAATGCCGGTGCCAATGCCACAGCGGTGGCAACAGATAGTGCGATGATTCAACCACTCTCCCTTACCCTTCCGACACAGCAAGCCCCTGATCAGGAGTTCGAGAACTGATGCAATACCTGATGACGCAGATCCTGCTTTTTCTTGCCGCTGCCGCGGGTATCGGCTGGTTTATCGGCCGCTTTACCGCGCGATCCCAGGAACGCGCCGCCATTCGAGAACTGACGGAATGGCAGGAAAAATATCACGCACTTGAGCAATATCGAAACCGCCTGAAAAAGGAGAATCACGCGCTTGCAGATGCCTATCGCAAGCAGCTCAAACAGCTGGCCGAATTCCGCATCCGCTTGACCGGGATGGAAGCAAAGGCACAAACACTGACGCTGGAAAAAAGCATCAACAAGGCACAGTTCACCGACCTCGATGATGAGATCAAGCAGCGTGACGCATTGATCCATTCCTATCAGCAGCGACTGCGCGAGAGTAACAGCAAGGTCAAGCAGCTGCTCGAACGTGTCGCCGCGCTCTCCGCTGCCAAGCGTGAACTGGAGCAGGAACTCGAAGCGACCTCTGACGAGAAGAATCTGCTCAATACCCAACTGATCGACCTGTCTGCTGAAACGAAACAGGCACAGAAAAAGCTGCTTGAGATCGTTTCCGAGCGGGAATCGCTCTCCTCTGAAATCGAAATGCTGGACAGCGAAAAACACGAACACCAGGATCGCGTCGACCTGCTGCTCAACGAACAGGAATCACTGCTGTCGAAAGTCGCTGATTTGAAACAGCAGAAAGAAGAATACGAACAGCGCGTCAACGAACTGCGCGACAACATGGAAGACCTGACCACGCAGATCATCGACATCAGAACCGAGCGTGACGACTATCTTGAGCGCCTCAAGACAATTTCCGGCGTACTCGACACCATTCCCGAAGAAGGCCGGGGCGCGGCCTGACAAGCTGAACAGCTACGGAAGCTTGCCGAGTAGTTTCCCGAGATTTTCATGCTGCTGCGAATATTGTAAGCTCTTGGTAACTACTCAGTATAGTCCCGTAACTGCTCAGATTGCCCCCGTTTTGCGTCAAATCAAGGCGGAAGCGCGCAGTTTACAAGTGTAAATGAGCACTTCCAACGCAGAGTTGGCGCAAATAAGGGGGTAAGCTGAGTAGTTACAGCTCTTGTAACATTTCCATTTGGACCATCATGGATCCCGAAAAATGACGACACCCACCACCTCCCGACTGTTCGCCCTTACCAGCCTGCTCACCATCACCATGACGCTCGTTAGCCTGAGTGGCTGTACGGGACAGCAGAAACTTTTTGGCAAGCCTTCCAGCTCAACCGCCTGGCAGAGCGCCTATGAAGAAAAGGCGAAACCCGCCAGCGACGACAGCACTTCTGCCGCCAAAGAAACAGCACCAGCAACCGACACACGTTACTACCTGCAGCTGGCCGCCTATACCTCACGTGAAAACGCGGAAAAGCAGCAGAAAAAGCTGAAAGCCGCGCTCAAGCATCCGGTCGTCATTTTCGAAGAGGCTGACAACGGCACCGAATATTTCAAACTGCAGGTTGGCCCTTTTGCCAATCTCCAGGAAGCTGTCCGCGCCGAGCCTGAAGTGCTCTCTTCCGGGTTTTCGAAAGTTCGCTATATTCGGCGTTAGTCGTCAGCTCTGATACTGAAAAGCACGTGCCAAAAGGTTTTCAGTTTTCAGCAAGCCTTTAGAAAATCCCCCGCAATTCCCCTTTGGGAAAAGGGGAAGTCACCTGAACGGGTGGCAATGTTTCGGCAACTATCGTAAAGCACCGACAACTCAGTTCTTGGAAACGTTCTCCATTGACAGGACGATGGCGTCTTCACGGCTGTCATGGCTTCGGTAGTAGCGCTTGCGTATACCGATGGGCTTGAATCCGGCCGCGAGGTATATCCTCAGCGCCCGCCGATTCGATTTGCGCACTTCGAGGAAAATTCGTTCGGCTCCCAACTCCGCTGCAGCGAAGAGC
This sequence comes from uncultured Thiotrichales bacterium, assembly GCA_964596975.1. Classification (GTDB taxonomy): domain Bacteria; phylum Pseudomonadota; class Gammaproteobacteria; order UWMA-0217; family UWMA-0217; genus JALSHZ01. The sequence goes on from CAZQXF010000187.1 coordinate 3,618, forward strand.
AGCGCATCCAGCAAACGACGACCCAAACCGCGGTATTGAAAATCGGGATCGATGCACAAATTCAGAATATGTGCTTCGTTCGCAGCCACGGAGAGAATGCCGTAACCCACCACCTGCCCTGCTTCGATCATCACCCAGGCAGGATAACCGACACGCAAGCATTCCTGAAAAATCCCGCGGGACCAGGGAAACTCATAGGCACGTATTTCGATATCATAGACAGCCGCAAGATCGTCGCGGCGCATTACGCGGATATTCGCCGGCATTCTCTGCCGATCCTGCTGTACCTGCTGCTCCGGATCTGTTGCCATCAATCGCCAGACTGATCCTGCTGTGACAATGCCAGTTTGAGATCATCCCAGCTCTTGGCCTTCTCCGCCGGACGGCGCAATAAATAGGCGGGATGGTAGGTAACCACGACTGGAATCTTCTGCTCACCCAAATAATGCACCCTGCCCCGCAGGCGGCCGACGGCAGTGTCGGTATGCAGCAGCGTTTGCGCCGCAACGCGCCCGACAATCAGAATGAGCCGGGGGCGAACAAGTGCAATCTGGCGTTCAAGATAGCCGATACAGGATGACAGCTCCTCGGCATGCGGGTCACGGTTCCCCGGCGGGCGGCATTTGATGACGTTGGCGATATAAACCGTTTCCCGGTTAAGCCCAACTGCGGCCAGCATGTTGTTCAACAATACCCCTGCCCGACCAACGAAAGGCTCACCTTGCAGGTCTTCCTGCTCTCCGGGTGCTTCGCCGACGATCATCCAGTCGGCCTGTCGATTGCCGACACCGACGACGGCCTGCTGGCGCGTCGCATGCAGGGCGCAAGCCGTACAGCCACGAATCGCCGCCTCGATCTCGGGCCATGCCATCGCCTCGATAGTCTGCTCGTTCACCACAGCGGCAGATGGCGGCAAGTCCTCGACTGCCGCATCCTCTGGCGCTAGCTGGACTGGCGCCGGCAAATCCCTGCGTACCCATCGCGCCAGACCCAGCGCCTGCAAGCGAGATTGCTGGTGTGCAGTCAGTGTCATACCGAACTGTGCTGGGGATGCGAGGTGAAACGCGGCGAGAGCAGTTTATTCAGTGCATTGAGGTAGGCTTTGGCTGAGGCGATAACGATGTCGGTATCGGCACCCTGACCATTGACGATACGGCCGTCCTTTTCCAGTCTGACCGTGACCTCCCCCTGGGCATCGGTACCGCTGGTGATGTTGTTGACGGAATAGAGCTTCAGCTGGCTGTCGCTGCCGACAATTTCCTCGATGGCTTTCAGCGCCGCATCCACCGGCCCCCCACCAATGGCCTCGCTGGAATGCTCCTCACCATTGACGTTGAGTGTGACCCGTGCGAGCGGCTTTTCCCCGGTTTCCGAAGTGACACTCAAATAGACCAGCTTGTACGTTTCGGGTTCATCCGCAGCAGCACTGACCAGTGCCTGCAAATCTTCATCGTAGATCTCGTGCTTGCGATCAGCGAGTTCCTTGAAACGGACGAAAACCGCATTGAGGGCTTCTTCGGAATCAAAGTCGATTCCCAGATCACGGAAACGCGCCCGCAGCGCATTGCGGCCGGAATGCTTGCCGAGCACGATGTGGTTCTCGCTCCAGCCGACATCCTCTGCACGCATGATTTCGTAGGTCTCGCGCGATTTCAGCACGCCATCCTGGTGAATGCCGGACTCGTGGGCAAAAGCGTTCGCGCCGACAATGGCCTTGTTGGGCTGCACCGGGAAACCGGTGATGTTGGACACCAGACGGCTTGCCGGGACAATCCGGGTCGTGTCGATATGGGTGTCGCAATCAAAAATGTCCTGCCGTGTGCGGACCGCCATCACGACTTCCTCCAGCGACGCATTACCCGCCCTTTCACCATGGCCATTGATATTGCATTCCACCTCTCTCGCGCCATGGCGCACAGCCGCCAGTGAATTGGCCACGGCAAGGCCGAGATCGTTGGGGCAATGCACCGAAAACACTGCCTTGTCCGCATTGGGCACCGTCTCCCGCAAACGACCGATCAGCGCTCCGAACTGGTGCGGCAGGTTGTAGCCCACGGTGTCAGGGATATTGCTGG
>CAZQXF010000188.1:0-5645 GCA_964596975.1 uncultured Thiotrichales bacterium
CCTTTCAGGCGCCAGGCATCCGTCTCTGACTCTAGTTGCACGTACCACTTCCCCGGGATCAGCTGGTCGATATCGACACGCGCCTGACCTTCCGGCGACAGTGTTGTGATCTCGAATGCCTGATCGTGCTCCTTCCGCGTCGCGTGCAGAAATACCAGCTTTAGCGGCAGCGTGACGTTGTCGCCATTCACCTGCAACAGCAGCGAGCGATCACCGGGCAGCAAGCCAACAAACGATGAAATACCCAGCTCAGCCGCCTTGTGATCGCGATCCAGCGACTGATTGATCATCAAACCATCCTTGTAGTAGTCGTCGGACACCAGCCCGTCCTCCGACTTGACGGCCAATACAATCGTGACGATGCAGGCGATGATGGTCAACAGGGGGACCGTTATCAAAAACCATGTCCATGGATATCGGTACCATGGCTTGGTATCCAGTGTCTGATCGATACTCATACTATTTTCTTACCTCCGAGGCCCGAGGAACCGGGACTTCTGTTCATCATGCAGGTTGGGATCAGTCAATGACTCGATATGAAACATTATATCGTTACTCGCCTCCGGCACGTTGGCCGGGTCTACCTGAACCTCGACAACTTTCGTCAGCACCTCACCGGACTCGACCGGGAATACCTTCTGCTTGCTGAGCAGCTCGATCCCCTTCAAGCCGGAAACGTCGACTTTGAACTCGTGCTTTTTGGTATCCATGTTCACCACTTTCAGCACATAGACATTTTCAAGCATGCCCTCACCATTTTCCCGGTAGAGCGTATTGCGGTCACGCATGACATCGAGTTCCAACGGAATCCTTGACGCCACCGAGTAAAACAAACCGCCGACCAAGGCCACGAGCACCGCAGCGTAGATAAACGTCCGCAGCCTGAAGATGTGGGTCTTTTTACCCTCCAGCTCGTTTTCAGTAGTGTAACGGATCAACCCTTTGGGATATCCCATTTTCTCCATCACCGGGTCGCAGGCATCGATACAAGCTGCGCAAGCGATACACTGGTATTGCAAACCGTCACGAATGTCGATACCGGTCGGGCAGACCTGTACACACAGCGAGCAATCGACGCAATCACCAAGCCCCAGCTCGCGTGGATCGACCCCCTTCTTGCGCCTGCCACGAGGCTCTCCACGCTTTTCATCATAAGAGATGATCAACGTATCCCGGTCGAACATCGCGCTCTGGAAGCGGGCATACGGGCACATGTAAATACACACCTGCTCGCGCATCATCGCGCCAAGCCCCCAGGTCGCCAGTGCGTAGAAAAACACCCAGAAAGTCGCCCAGCCACTGGCGTTGAACGTCAGCAATTCGACAGCAAGCTCACGAATTGGCGTGAAGTAACCGGTGAAGGTAAAGCCGGTCCACAGCGCAAGTAGAATCCAGAGAAAATGCTTGGACCCTTTCTTGATCCACTTCTGCGTCGTCCATGGTGCTTTGTCCAGCTTGATCTGCTGCGGCCGATCGCCCTCGATCCAGTACTCGATCCACATAAAGGCTTCGGTCCACACGGTCTGCGGACAGGCATAGCCACACCACAGGCGACCAGCCAATGCGGTCACGAAAAAGAGCAGATAGGCAGCGATGATCAGCAGCAATGCCAGATAAAAGGCATCTTGTGGGAAAAAGGTGACGCCAAAGATGTGGAACATCCTGGCTGGCAAGTCGAGCAACACCGCCTGATGCCCGTCATACATCAACCACGGCGTGACATAAAAAATGCCCAGCAACACGACCGCCGCGATAATCCTCAGCCTGGCGAACGTCCCATGGGCCCGGCGCGCATAGATCTTCTTGCGCTTTTCATAGAATTCGATCGGCTGCCCGGAATCCTCTCCCTGGCCTTGCTGTTGTTGCTTGTCAGTGCTCATCTACTGTTCCAATAGGGTTCAGAGGCAGTCTCCCGGGTGGCCCGGTACACTGCAAGATAGTCTGGGTGGAAAATTACTTGTAACGCGACGCCGAGCTTAAAGCAACCACAGCGCCAACAGCGATGCGATATCTCAATAGTGGCGACCACCCTTCTTCAAAGCCACAAACCAAAAAGCCCCGGGATAACCCGGGGCTTTTCTCAAGTTACCTACAAGCTGATTCGCTTACTTTTGCGACAGACTGTAAATGTAGGCCGCCAGCAGATGCACCTTGTCTTCACCAAGGAAATCCTTGTGCGCAGGCATTTTGCCCTGACGACCGTTGCGGATCGACTCTTCGATGGTCTCCAGCGTTGAACCGTAGATCCACACCTTGTCAGTCAGATTCGGCGCACCCAGGGCTTCGTTGCCAGTACCATCAGGCATGTGACAAGCGGCACAGGCGGCGGCGAATTTCTCCTTTCCGGCTTCAGCCAGCGCGGGATCCACCTTACGGCCACTCAAGCTGGCGACGTAGGCTGCTACCTGCTTGACGCCTTCGTCTCCACCCAGCGCAGGCCCCAGCGCCGGCATCACACCAGCACGACCGTTAAGGATAGACGCCTTGATCTGCTCGGGCGTGCCACCATACATCCAGGCCTTATCCGTCAGATTGGGGAAGCCAGGCGCACCGCCTGCATCCGAGCCGTGGCAAAGCGCACAGTGGTTGAGGTACAAACGGCGACCGATATCCAGCGCTTCAGGGTCTTTCGCCAACGTTGGGATATCCTGGCTGGCATACTTCTTGAAGATAGGTCCGTATTGCTCGTCTGCCTTCTTCATCTCGGCCTGCCACTGGTTTACCTCAGTCCAGCCAAGGAGGCCCTTGAAGTTACCCAGACCGGGGTAGAGCGCGAGATAGGCAAAGGCAAAAACGATTGTGCCGTAGAACAACCACAGCCACCAGCGCGGTAGCGGATTGTTCAACTCTTCCAGACCATCCCAGCTGTGTCCGGTAACATCGCCTTCGGCGGCCTCGCCGGGGCGTGATTTCATCGTCCACTTGATCAGCCAGTAGCAGGCCAGGATATTGACGACGGTGATAACAATTACCCACCAATTCCAGAAACTGCTCATTTGTTTATCTCCTCAAGTGTTCTCTGGTTCAGACGCTCGTCTTCTTCATCGAAAAGCAGATTGGCAGCTTCTGAAAAGCGTTGCTTCTGGTGTCTGCTGTAAGCCCAGAAACACACGGCCAGAAAAGCGATCAGTGCCATGATGGTCGAAATACCGCGAAGCTCATTGATCATATCCATGGGATCACCTCGCAGACTTGAGTGAGGTGCCAAGCACCTGGAGATAGGCAATCAGCGCATCGAGCTCAGTCTTGCCTTCGAGCTGAGACTCAGCTGCAGCAATCTCCTCAGCAGAATAGCGGTCACCCTGCCCTACCGTATGACCCAGCAGGTTCATCACTTCCATCTTCTTCTTGATGAGCGACTTGTTTACCGGTGTCTTGTCCAGCCAGGGATAGGCCGGCATGTTCGACTCGGGCATTACGGAACGCGGATCGGTCATGTGGCGGCGATGCCACTCGTCACTGTAACGACCACCCACACGCGCCAGATCAGGACCGGTACGCTTGGACCCCCACAGGAAGGGGTGGTCATAAACAAACTCACCCGCGACCGAGTAGTGCCCGTAGCGTTCCGTCTCTGCGCGGAACGGCCGGATCATCTGCGAATGACAGTTGTTGCAACCTTCACGGATATAGATATCACGTCCTTCCAGCTGCAACGCGGTATAGGGCTTCAGCCCTTCTACCGGCTCGGTGACATTCTTGATGAAATAGAGCGGGATGATCTCGACCAGGGCACCCATGCTGACCACAATCAGGATCAGAATGGCCATCAGGCCGATATTCTTTTCGATTACTTCATGATTCATCTCTGATATCTCCTTCGATTACGCAGGTTGGGCGACAGGAGCATCAACCGACTCACCGCTCTTGATCGTCTTCCAAGCGTTGTAAGCCATGATGAACATGCCCAGCAGGAACAGGGTGCCGCCGATCAGACGAACCACGTAGAACGGATACGATTGCTCAATGGACTGGATGAAGCTGTAGGTCAGCGTTCCATCTGCATTGACAGCGCGCCACATCAGACCCTGCATGACCCCGGCAATCCACAGTGCAGCAATATAGAGAACCACACCGATCGTAGAGACCCAGAAGTGCCATTCGATCAGTTTGGTGCTGTACATCTGCTCACGTGCGAACAGTTTTGGCAGCAGCGCGTAAGTGGAGCCGATCGTCACCATGGCGACCCAACCCAAGGCACCAGCATGGACGTGACCGATGGTCCAGTCAGTGTAGTGCGACAGTGCGTTGACCGTCTTCACCGACATCATTGGGCCTTCGAAAGTAGACATGCCGTAGAAAGAAAGGGAAACAATGAGGAAACGGATGATTGGATCGTCCCGCAGTTTGTGCCATGCACCCGACAGCGTCATGATGCCGTTGATCATGCCACCCCAGGAAGGCGCGAGCAGAATCAGGGAGAACACCATACCGATGCTTTGCGCCCAATCAGGCAGCGCGGTGTAGTGCAGGTGGTGAGGACCCGCCCACATGTAGGTCGAGATCAACGCCCAGAAGTGAACGACTGACAGGCGATAGGAGTAAACTGGACGCCCCGCCTGCTTCGGAATGAAATAGTACATCATGCCGAGGAAACCAGCGGTGAGGAAGAATCCCACAGCATTGTGCCCGTACCACCACTGTACCATCGCGTCGATGGTTCCCGGATAGAGGGAATACGAACGTGTCATCGAGTAGGGAACTTCCAGGTTGTTGACAACGTGCAGCAGCGCGATGGTGAGAATGAATGCGCCATAAAACCAGTTTGCCACATAGATATGCTTGGTCTTCCGCTTCATGATCGTGCCGAAGAAAACGATTGCATAGGAGACCCATACAACGGTGATCAGCAAATCGATTGGCCACTCAAGCTCCGCATATTCCTTGGATGAATTCATCCCCATCGGCAGCGTGATCGCAGCCAGCACGATAACCAGGGTCCAGCCCCAGAAAACAAAACCCGCCAAGCCATTGGCAAACAATCGCGTCTGACAGGTTCTTTGCACCACGTAGAGCGATGTTCCGATCAATGCCGAACCACCAAACGCAAAAATAACAGCGTTGGTGTGCAATGGCCGCAGGCGACTATAGGTCAGCCAGGGAATATCAAAATTGAACGCCGGCCAGATCAGCTGTGCTGCAATCAGCACCCCGACCAGCATTCCGACAATTCCCCAGACTATCGTCATGACGGTGAATTGTCGTACAACCTTATAGTTGTATGTTGTTGCAGTAGACATAGTCTCTCCTCTAGGTCCCGCATTTAAAGATGACAAACGAAAATCACAGGCACGCTGTTTTCAACCCGCCCAATCATATTACAATATGCAAAATCGTGCTTTAGCACTCCATGATCTTTGTCAACTACACGCAGAACGATCTTGCCGACGAATGGTCAACCCAAGTGCCAGGCAACGACAACAACAGAGTCGGGCTTGCAGGCGACAGCACCCCAATCTTGTCCAGACTCGCCAATGCAGCAGGGCCGGCGCTCATTCGCAGTGACGCCACCCAGAGCAAGCAGCGAATGCCAGCCTGTGGCTCGCCCCATCAGGGCAAGTACCAGGGCAACTACTGAGTGGGTAGAAAAATAGAACTGTAACTGCTCAGATTGCCGCTGAAACGCGTCAGATCAAGGCGGGAAA
>CAZQXF010000189.1:0-5643 GCA_964596975.1 uncultured Thiotrichales bacterium
CCAAAACATGGTGACCTTTTCTGCCCCCCTCTCCCCAGCCCTCTCCCCCAGGGGAGAGGGAGCCATGAATGCTGATACTTTGCGCTACAGCAGGACTTTCTCGACCCCGCCAGCGACTGTCTCCGCCACGAAACGCTGTTGCCAGCCATCCCCGAGGATGCGGTTCGCCAGTTCGACGACGATGTAGTCGGTTTCCAGGCCGGTGTCTTCGCGGTAGCGTTCCAGACCCTGCTGGCAGGCGGGGCAACTGGTGAGCATCTTGACGTTGCCATCAACAACCTGTTCTTGCCCGCTCAACGCCTTGATACCGTTTTTCAGCTCCTCAAGTTTGCGAAAACGCACCTGCGTGGCGATGTCCGGGCGGCTAACAGCAAAGGTGCCGGCTTCACCGCAGCAGCGGTCGGAAAGTCGCACTTCGTTACCGAGCAGGCGCCTGCCGACTTCGACAGAATCGTAAAGCTTCATCGGTGTATGGCAGGGCTCATGGTAAAGGTACTGTTGACCTTCCACGCCTTCGGCACTGATGCCCTGCTCCATCAGGTATTCATGAATATCGATCAGGCGACATCCGGGGAAGATGCGTTCAAACTCGTATTTCAAGAGCTGATCCATGCAGGTGCCGCAGGACACCATGACGGTCTTGATATCCATGTAGTTCAGGGTGTTGGCAACACGGTGGAACAACACACGGTTTTCCGTCGAAATGGCTTTGCCCTTCGCCAACTCACCGCCTGCCGTTTGCGGATAGCCACAGCAGAGATAACCGGGTGGCAATATCACTTCAGCGCCCGTGTGCGCGAGCATCGCCAGGGTGGCCAGCCCAACCTGGCTGAAAAGCCGCTCTGAGCCACAACCGGGGAAATAGAAAATGGCTTCTCCACTACCTGGCTTCGTCGCCGGTTTCCGCAAGATCGGCACCATCTTGTCATCTTCGACGCCGAGCAGTGCGCGCATCGTTTTGTTCGGCAATGCAGCCGGCATCGGCTTGCGCACAAACTCGATAACCTGGGCCTTGATCGGAGGCCTCCCGGTGGTGGCCTGAGGACGCTGCGCAGGCTTGATCAGGCCAGCCATGCTGAACAGTCGGTGCCCCATTCGCTGAGCCTGATATCCCCATTCGACCACGGCTTTACGCATCAGCCGTATGCTGCGCGGATCCTTGATATTCAGAAACGCCATCGACAGTGCCGTCATCGCCTTGGTGTGGCGTTTACCGCGCTGTTTGAGGATGGCGCGCATCTTCACGGTGACATCACCAAAGTCGATATTGACCGGACAGGGCTTCAGGCAGCGATGACAAATGGTGCAGTGGTCGGCAACATCGTTCATTTCTTCGAAATGGCGAAACGACACACCGCGCCGGGTTTGCTCTTCATACAGAAAGGCCTCGATCATCAAACCGGTCGCAAGAATCTTGTTGCGTGGCGAGTAGAGCAAATTGGCCCGGGGCACATGGGTTGTACATTCAGGCTTGCATTTCCCACAGCGGAGGCAATGGCGGATGTCATCGTTGAGATCACCCAGTTCGCTGTCTTCGAGGATCAGGGCTTCTTGTTGCACCAGCTGCAAGGACGGGGTGTAGGCATTGTCCAGGCCACTACCGGGCAGCAATTTGCCGCGGTTGAAGTTCCCGTGTGGATCGACCTTTTCCTTGTACGCCTGAAACCGGCGGATACTCTCTTCATCGAGATACTTGAACTTGGTAATACCGATGCCATGCTCACCAGAAATCACGCCGTCGAGCTGCTGCGCCAACGCCATGATTTGATCGACGATGACATCGGCTTCATGAAGCATCTGGTAGTTGTCGGAGTGCACAGGAATATTCGTATGCACGTTGCCATCGCCAGCATGCATGTGCAGCGCGACAAACAGTCTGCTAGCACGTACCTGTGCATGAATCCGGTCAAGCGCTTCACGCAGCAGGCGGAAATCCCGGCCGGCAAAAATGGTCTTCAGCGTATCTTCGATTGACCTGCGATAGGAGATGCGCAGGCTCCGTCGCAGAAGCAGGTCGATAATCCGGTCACCAGGGCGCAAATCCCCTCGAGCTTCTTCGTCAAGCAAATCTAGCACCGTCTCGGCGGGCTGATCCCGAGACGTCAGAATATCTTCCCATTGCGTTTTGACAGCCGTGAGATGATTCAATGCCGCTTCGAGCTTAAGGCTGAGCTGCGTCTCTCGCTCCGCACTGGCTTCAACGCTTGTTGCCCCGCGCAATTCAGCAGGGTCACTGCGCAGATAGGTATCGACCGCGTCGATGATGCGCAGCTTGTTTCGCATCGACTGCTCGATATTGATGCGCTCGATGCCTTCACTATAGGCAGCAAGATTGTGCAGCGGGATCACCACATCCTCGTTGATCTTGAAGGCATTGGTATGAGCGGCGATAGCCGCAGTACGGGAACGATCAAGCCAGAACTGGCGGCGGGCTTCGGGGCTAACAGCGACAAACCCTACCCCTTGCCGGGCTTCAGCCATACGGATCATATCCTGCACAGCTGCGGACACATCGGCCTCGCGCTCACCCACGACATCGGCAATCAAAATCATTTTGGGCAGAGAAACCGATGCCCCTTTGGGCGTATATCTAACGGCTTTGATATAACGCTCATCGAGATGTTCAAGCCCCGCCAGGGTGACATTCTCATCAGCTTCAAGCTTGTCGATGATCTCGACAATCGCCGGCACCGCCTCATGCAAGTCACTGCCGTAGAACTCAAGGCACACCGTATGCGTGACGGCAGACATACGATGCAGGATGAAGACACCGGAGGTAATCAGGCCATCACAACCCTCCTTTTGAATGCCCGGCAAACCACCAAGAAATTTGTCGGTGACATCCTTTCCGAGGCCCGCCTTGCGAAACATCGAACCGGGAAACTCAAGAATTTCGGCCGTTCCTACCGCTGTGCTTCCGTCGGTGTCGTAACGCTGAACCTTGAAACGCACCCTTTCCTGACGATGGATCTTGCCCAGGTTGTGATTGAGCCGCTCAACCTCCAGCCACGTCCCATCCGGCGCTACCATTCTCCAGCTGACGAGGTTATCGAGTGTTGTCCCCCACAGCACCGCCTTTTTCCCACCGGCATTCATGGCGATATTGCCACCGATCGTCGATGCATCCTGAGAGGTTGGGTCGACAGCGAAAATGTAGTCTTGCTCGGCAGCCCGATCCGAAACACGTTTCGTGACGACCCCAGCTCCCGCCCGAATCGTTGCGACCGGGTGGTCAACACCATCGATCCGGGTCAGCTCGACATCACCGAGCTGTTCGAGCTTCTCCGTGTTGATCACAACGCTATCGGGGACGAGCGGCACCGCCCCGCCGGTGTAGCCGGTACCACCACCACGCGGGATGACCGTTAACCCCAGTTTGATACAGCTTCGAACCAGACTGGCGACCTCGGCCTCGGTATCCGGGGTCAACACAACGAGCGGAAGCTCAACACGCCAATCCGTCGCATCGGTGACATGCGAAACTCTGGCTAGCCCGCCAAAATCGATATTGTCACGTCGGGTATGTTTGAGGAATTCCTTGAGGACCCGTTTGCGTAGCTTCGCCTGTCGGGGATAGGACACCGCGAACTCATCCACGGCTTTACACGCGCGCTCAGCCAATTCGAGTGCCTGGCGGTTGCCATCAGCCCGCGCCTCAATCTGACGCAAGCGATGGCGCATCGCCTCGATCAGCGCTTGCAGGCGCTTGGGTGTCTCAAGGAGGTCGTTATGAATATAGGGGTTACGCGAGACAACCCACAGGTCCCCAAGCACCTCTAGCAGCATGCGTGCCGAGATGCCGGTACGGCGTACACCACGTAACGCCTCGATAACGTTCCAAGCGTCCTCGCCCAACAAGCGGATCACGATCTCTCGGTCCGAGAATGAGGTGTAGTTGTAGGGAATCTCCCGAATTCTCGGGCTGATGGGAGCTGCTGGCATATCCGGCAAAACTGAGTCGCTTTCGGGGCGCCATCATATCACCCCCGTTTCTGAAACCGAATTGACAATCCTGCGAGCAATGTTGAAACCGGCCGCAGCCCCCCCCAAAAAAACGCGGCCATATGGCCGCGTTGTTGCGATTATGCCGCCACCGCGACAAGCGCGGTGGTCACCTTACTTTAAAACTCGCCAGTGGCACCGGCGACCATAATATCGAGCATCGCCTGATTCACCCGGATTGCTGTCTCGACAACCTCAGGATCAAGCAATTTGCTGTTGATCAGCATGTCGAGGTTCAGCATCATCAACCACGGTTTGCCTTCCTTATCTTCGACCAGTGCAATACGACAAGGCATGTAGCTGGCGAAGATTGGGTTACTGACAATCATCGTGCGGGCGTCCATCGGATCACAGAACTGCAGAATCGTCAGGTAAGGTGTCTTGACACCACGCGCTTCAAGTTCTTGAGACACATGCTGCTGTCCAACCATCTTGAGGTTGATTTCTGCCGCTTTTGACATCATCGCCTCAATAGCATCCTCTTTGCTAACGCCATCCCTCAACTGCATCTGGGCAACTGTTTGACTAATATCGGTAATCTGCAGTCCTTTTGAAGCGGTGGGAGGCTCCGCCCTGGCGAGCGCGACAGCAGAAACCTGAGGCACATAGACTTCAGCACCGTCGACGAATTTCTTATTATCCAAAGTCGCGAGATAGGCTGTTAAATTACGAATATCTTCCTTTGAGTAGTCATCGAACGTTTCATCCTCGGGATCGTTCGCATGCTCGCGCATTTTTGCTTTGAACAAATTGATTGCAGAATCAATGTAAGCAAAGTGCTGCCCCGCTAGCGGCGGCGCCTCCTTTCTTGCTTTGCCGAAGCCATCCTTCGCATGGCAAGTCTTGCAGTCACCTCTATAGATCTTTTTACCCTTCTTGGGGTCACCAACGTCCTGCTTGATATCGAATTGCGAATCCTTGGAAACATCGATACGCGAGAGATAATCCGCAATATCTTCGATATCTTCATCAGTCATACTCTTGATGCCAGAGGTGGTATCCATCAAGAGATTGACACGTTTGCCCTCCCGATATTCCTTGATCGCCTTAACCAGATAATATTTTGGCAAACCTGCAAGTCGAGGAGAAATACCGCCTGGCGTACCCTGCCCATATTTACCGTGGCACAGCGAACAGGTTTTGTTGATTTCCTTACCTCTGGCCAGGTCACCGGCCATCACCTGTACCGGCAGCAGAAGCGTGAGCATCGCAGTCGCCAATAAAAAGAGTCGTATCATCAAATATCTCCAAGGGTCAATTCAGTTAAATCGCCAATACCATCTACCGCCTGGCGTCGAAAAAACACCCAATCCCCAAACGCAGCGCTGAGCGAAGCGGCCAAACAATACCCGCCATCGCTCCGTATAATCGCGCAACAATCAATGGATGCCAGTAGAGGAATACAAACAGGAGGCGCCGATGTGACCATTTTTTAATGATGTCAGTCAATATTAAATATCCTCGACAGCATTGAAAAATGGACAATCTGCGCACGACAGGATCAGGTCGGGAAGAACTCCCGCTCTCGGACGCCACCGAAAATCGCTTGCCTCGTGCTATAAAGCATGGCCAGGCAGAATCCCACGCACAAAAAAGCCCCAGCAAGGAAGACCCTGCAGGGGCTCGATATAAAAGCCTGGC
>CAZQXF010000190.1:0-5641 GCA_964596975.1 uncultured Thiotrichales bacterium
GACGCACGACATCGCGGGCGGTGAAGAAGTTGAAGCCGACGCCCTCGACATCCTTGAGAATCTTGATGGCCTGACGCAGACCGGATTCGGTGCCGCGCGGCAGGTCGGTCTGGGTGACATCGCCAGTCACGACCGCATGGGAACCGTAACCGATGCGCGTCAGGAACATCTTCATCTGCTGCACGGTGGTGTTCTGCGCCTCATCGAGAATGATGAACGCCTCGTTCAATGTGCGCCCACGCATATAGGCCAGCGGCGCGATCTCGATGACATTGCGCTCCAGCAACTTGTTGACCTTTTCAAAGCCCAGCATTTCGTAGAGCGCGTCGTACATCGGGCGTAGATAAGGATCGATCTTCTGCGCCAGATCGCCGGGCAGAAAGCCCAGCCGTTCACCGGCCTCGACTGCCGGCCGCACCAGCAGCAGACGACTGACGCGCTCACTTTCCAGCGCCTCCACCGCACTGGCCACGGCAAGATAGGTCTTGCCAGTACCCGCCGGGCCGACGCCAAATGCCAGATCGTAGTCGCGAATGGCGCGCAGATATTGCGCCTGATTCATGCCCCGCGCCCGAATCAGGCCCTTGCGTGTGCGCACGGCGACTTCGTCTTCATCCCGCCTGCGATCCAGCAGTTGATCGACACCGGATTCCTGTAGGTAGAGATGCACCTTGGCGGGTTCGAGCACTTCATCAGCGGTCAGTGCATAGAGTTCACGCAGCAACTCCACCGCTGCGGCGGCGGATTGCGCCGAGCCGATTACCTGAAACTGCACGCCACGGTTATTGATTTCGACGCCGAGCCTGCGCTCGATCTGGCGCAGATGTTCATCGAACTGGCCGGCCAGGTTAGCCTGACGTTCGTTGTCTTCGGGGCCAATGGTGAAATCGACCGTATGGAGCTTGCCACTCATCGATCAGCTGGCCTTGCGCATCAGGGCGGGCACGACATCAACAAACTCTCCCCGCAAGGAATTGGGCAGGGCTTCGGTGATGCGAACGCTGACGAACTCACCGATCAGCGCTTCATCGGCGGCAAAGTTGACGACGCGATTGTTCTCGGTGCGCCCGGCCATGATGCCAGGGTCCTTCCGCGATGGCCGTTCGACCAATATCGTCTGCGTCGAACCGACCATGGAACGACTGATGTCGTTCGCCATCTCCAGAATACGCGCCTGCAGCCGCGCCAACCGCGCCTTCTTCACCTCGGCGGAAACATCATCGGCAAACGACGCTGCCGGCGTGCCCGGGCGGGCGCTGTAGATAAAGCTGAAGGAGTGATCGAAACCGATATCCTCGATCAGCTGCATGGTCTGTTCGAAATCGGCATCGGTCTCGCCTGGAAATCCGATGATGAAATCCGACGACAGGCTGATATCGGGACGCACCTCTCGCAGGCGGCGGATCTTGGACTTGTATTCGAGCGCGGTATGGCCACGCTTCATCGCTGCCAGTACGCGGTCGGAGCCACTCTGCACCGGCAGGTGAAGGTGGCTGACCAGTTCGGGCACTTCACCATAGACCTGAATCAAACGGTCGGAGAATTCGACCGGATGCGACGTGGTGTAGCGGATGCGGTCGATGCCGTGGATGGCGGCGATATAGCTGATCAGCAATGCCAGATCGGCGATCTCGCCATCGTGCATCGTTCCGCGATAGGCGTTGACGTTCTGCCCCAGCAAGTTCACCTCGCGCACACCCTGCTGCGCCAGCGCCGCGACTTCGGCAATCACATCGTCGAACGGACGGCTGATCTCTTCGCCGCGTGTGTAGGGCACCACGCAGAAGGTGCAATATTTACTGCAACCCTCCATCACCGAGACAAAGGCGCTGACGCCATCGGCCTTCGGTTCAGGTAGATTGTCGAACTTTTCGATTTCAGGAAAGGAGATATCGACGACGGGGATATGCTTCAAGCGCGCTTCACGCACCATCGCCGGCAGGCGGTGCAAGGTTTGTGGCCCGAACACGACATCGACATACGGCGCACGCTCGCGCAGCGCATCACCCTCCTGGCTGGCGACGCAACCGCCAACACCGATGACCAGCTCCGGCTTCTGCTGCTTGAGCTGACGCCAGCGTCCCAGCAGGGAGAACACCTTCTCCTGCGCCTTCTCACGGATGGAACAGGTGTTGAGCAGCAGCAGGTCGGCCTCTTCGGCCTCGGCGGTGACCCGCATCCCCATCTCCGATTCGAGCACATCGAGCATGCGTGCCGAATCGTACTCGTTCATCTGGCAACCGTGGGTCTGGATATATACTTTTCCGGGCATTGAAACTGTCGTCGTCAAAAGCGGTATTGTGGCACAAACCGGCTGGTGCGACGAAGTACTCTGACAGCGCCAACGGTGTGCACGCTGGTCGCACGCCCACCCTGTCGTCTTCAGCTTCGCTCGAACAGGAAAGTATGACGATCAGTCGCCAGCATACCCATTCGGATTGTTCGACTGCCAGCGCCAGGTGTCGGCGCACATTTCGTCGATGCCGAACTCGGCTTCCCAGCCCAGCACCGCCTTGGCGTAGGATGGATCGGCGTAACAGGCAGCAATGTCGCCAGGGCGCCGGGCGACGATTTCGTAAGGCACATCGACGCCGGATGCCTTGGCAAAGGCTTCGACCATATCGAGCACGGAATAGCCCTGCCCGGTGCCCAGATTGACGGTAAGCACCTGCCCCTTGTCGTCGCGTTGCAGCGCTTCGATGGCCTTGACGTGACCTTTGGCCAAATCGACGACGTGGATGTAGTCACGCACGCCGGTGCCGTCATGGGTGTCGTAGTCGTTACCGAAGACGCGCAGCCGCTCCAGCTTGCCAACAGCCACCTGGGAGATGAACGGCATCAGATTGTTGGGTATGTCGTTCGGGTCCTCACCGATACGCCCAGAGATGTGCGCGCCGACCGGATTGAAGTAACGCAACAGTCCAATGCGCCAACTGTCGTCGGACACGAACAGATCGCGCAGAATCTCCTCGACGATCAGCTTGGAGCGGCCATAGGGGTTGGTGGCCGACAGCGGGAAGTCCTCTTTGATCGGCAGGCTGGCTGGATCGCCATAGACCGTCGCTGATGAACTGAAGACGATGGTTTTTACATCATGCGCGGCCATCACCTGCGCCAGCGCAACCATGCCGGCGACGTTGTTGTCATAGTATTCAAGCGGCTTTTCGACCGATTCACCCACCGCTTTGAGGCCGGCAAAGTTGATGACGGCGCTGATGTCATGGCCGGAAAAGATCGCATCCATTGCCGTGCGGTCGCGGACATCGGCGCGGTAGGACTGAATTTTCGTTCCAGTGATCTCCTCGACCCGACGCAGCGCTTCGGGTGAGCTGTTGTAGTAGTTGTCGACGACGACCACATCCTGGCCTGCGGCAATCAGTTCAATGCAAGTGTGCGAACCGATATAGCCCGCGCCCCCGGCTACGAGTATTGTCATGTTATTTCCCTATTCGAATATTGCGCATCCAGCGCGTGGTGAGAATACCGCTGCTGGACGCTATTTGACGGATTTGACCGCCTTGAGTACCCGCGCCGGTGCGGCTGGGAGTTCGGCGGGCAACTGTGCATTTGCAGCTTTGAGTACCAATTCGCGGATTCGTTCCCTGTCGAAGCTGTCCGCCGCTTCCCTAATCCCCGCCAGCAGCGCCTGTAACTTATCCCATTCCAGCATCTCTTCCTCGGCACGCATGATCTTGGGATGCGCGGTGCCAATGGGGTTGTTACCGATCAACAGCTCCTCGTAGAGTTTCTCCCCTTTGCGCAAACCAGTGAAAACAATGGGGATATCACCGTCAGGATGATCCTCGTCCTGTACTTCGAGGCCACTCATGCGGATCATCTGTTTGGCGAGATCGAGAATGCGCACCGATTGTCCCATGTCAAGGACGAAGACATCGCCGCCCTCCCCCATGGCACCGGCCTGCAACACAAGCTGCGCCGCCTCGGGGATCGACATGAAATAACGGGTCACGCTGGCGTGGGTCACGGTTACCGGGCCACCCGCCTTGATCTGCTCGCGAAACAGCGGAATCACCGAACCAGAAGACCCCAACACATTACCGAAACGCACCATGCTGAAGCTGGTGAGCGGCTTACCATTTTCGCCGAGCCCCCGGGCACGCTGATCCATGGCTTGCAGAATCAGCTCTGCCACCCGTTTGCTCGCCCCCATGATGTTGGCGGGGCGCACGGCCTTGTCGGTAGAGATGAGGACGAATGTCTCCACCCGATGCGCCATCGCCGCCTGCGCGATGCTGAGCGTGCCCAACACGTTGTTGCGCACACCCTCCAGCTCGTTGTGCTCCATCATCGGCACATGCTTGTAGGCTGCGGCGTGGTAGACCGTGTCCACATCATGCTCATCGAAGACATGGTCGAGCCATTCACGATTGAGCACCGAACCGAGCAAGGCAACCAGTTCGATACTTTCACCGACCGCCTGCTCGGCCCGAAGCTGGCGGTCGATCTCGTACAGCGCATGTTCACCGATATCGAGCAGAATGAGCTTTTTCGGCGCCAGACCGACGATCTGGCGGCAAAGTTCGGAGCCAATCGAGCCACCCGCACCCGTCACCAGCACTACCTTGCCGGCGATGTTTTTGCGCAGTAAGCGCCGATCAGGCGGCACCGAATCGCGTCCCAGCAGGTCTTCCAGCTCCACATCGCGCAGATCGGCCACAGTGAACTTGCCCTGCGCCAGCTCACTGAGCGACGGCAATACGCGCGCATGAATCGGGTAACGCTGCATGCGACGCAGAATCTCATTGCGCCGCGAACTGCTGACCGACGGCAGTGCCAGCAGCACCTCTTTGACGCCATAGCGCTCGATCACCTGGCCGAGCTGACTCATCGGGAAGACTTTCAGGCCAGCGACTTCGCGGTCATACATACGCGCATCGTCATCGAGGAAGCCGACAGGATAGAGTTCGCGCGTACGCCACAGCGCCTGCACCAGCTGGGCGCCAGCATCGCCGGCGCCATAGATGAGTACATTCTCACCCGAAAACTTGTTCCGCACCGGACGCCAGACGAACTCACGCATCGCCAGACGGCTGGCGATGGTCATCACCGTAGCAATGATCCAGTAAATCACCATCACCGAATGCGGGACCCCCGAGTGATCTGCATACCCGGCGTAATGCACAATCAAGCCCCACACGAACGTCGCCACTGCTACCGTCTTCACGACCATCCACAGCGCCTGCTCACCCAGGTAGCGAATGACAGCACGGTACAAGCCCGCCTGCGCAAAAACCGGCACGGTAATGGCAATGCCCAGCAGGCCGAGCCATAGCTGCAGCTCACTCGGCACGAACAGGCGACCAAACAGAATGGAGAACGCGAGCCAATAGGATGCGGCCAGGAGCACAACATCCAGTGCCGCGAGCAGAAAACGCTTGTGGAACCCCGAAAGCGTCCGTAGTTTACCGATGGACTTCTCCATGATCTTCAACGACTTCCTGTAACTTTTTGGTATTGTGTCAAGACAATCGTTACAGATTGTAATACAAAACCCGGCAAAAACCCCTAGACATCGGGGGTAGATGTTAACGAATCGTCAAATATTGAAGTCGGTTACAGATCAGTTGCCATTTGTCAGCAACATGACACCGATGATCGCCGCTGCCGAACAAACCAACAT
>CAZQXF010000191.1:0-5635 GCA_964596975.1 uncultured Thiotrichales bacterium
ACCTCGGCATGCCACCAGAGACTGAACCATGAAAAAACTGATTCCACTCATCGTATTGCTCATAGCCGCCGGAACCGGTTTTGTCGTCTGGCAGTCACAGCAGCCTGTCGCCAGCGATCACCAGCTCAGGCTCTACGGCAATATCGATATTCGCGAAGTGAAACTGGCCTTCAATGGCAGCGAGCGCATTGCGGAAATCCTGGTACAAGAGGGTGATCACGTCAGCAAAGGGCAACGCCTGGCGCAGTTGCAGACGAAACTGCTGGAAGCGCAATTGCAGGAGGCGCAGGCAGCACTCGACGCCCAGGCAGAGATGGTGAAGAAACTCGAAAGTGGCAGCCGTCCCGAGGAGATCCGCAAAGCCGAGGCCGAACTCGCCGCCGCCCGAGCCCGAGCCAAAGCCGCCAGAGACAGCTACAAGCGCCTCGCCACACTGATGCAAAAGCAACTGGCTTCGGCCGAAGCTCTGGAGCAGTCACGCTCCCAGGCCGATGCAGCCGCAGCCGAGGTCAGTGCTGTCAGGCAGGCGTTGGCATTGCTCAAAGCCGGTCCCCGGCGCGAAGACATCGCTGCCGCAAAAGCTCAGCTAGCCGCCCGCCAGGCAGCCGTCGCCTTGATCCGCCAACGCCTGGAAGACGCCACCCTCTACGCCCCGGCCGAAGGCATTATTCGCAACCGCATTCTGGAACCGGGCGACATGGCCTTTCCGCAAACCCCCGTGCTGACATTGGCGATACTCTCTCCGGTCTGGGCACGCGCCTATCTGCCGGAAACCGCCCTGGGAAAAGTCGCCCCTGGCATGACTGCCCGCATCTTCAGCGACAGCTTCCCCGACAAGTCATACGAGGCTTGGGTGGGTTACATCTCACCAACCGCCGAGTTCACACCCAAGACGGTACAGACCGAAGCGCTGCGCACGCGACTGGTTTATTCGATGCGCATATTCGCCTGCAACCCGAACAACGAACTGCGCCTGGGAATGCCAGTCACAGTGGTAATCGACACCAGCGCTGCTCAGCAAACAGGTGCGTCTGGCGCCAAGCGCTGCCAAACCGAACAATGATCATCCCGCTACGGCTCGATGCCCTGTCGAAGCGGTTTCGTCGCGGTGGACGCGAGATCACCGCGCTGCACGAGGTCTCGCTGCAGATCGAGCCTGGCAAGGTCACCGGGCTGATCGGTCCGGATGGCGCGGGCAAAACCACGTTGATGCGCTGCGCGGCCGGTATTCTGACACCGGAATCCGGCGCAATCGAAGTACTCGGCATCGATGCCGTGACATCGCCCCAACGGGTGCAGTCCAGCGTTGGCTATATGCCGCAGCGCTTCGGCCTGTATGAAGATCTTTCCGTTCAGGAGAATCTCGATCTCTATGCCGACCTGCAGGGCTTGCCGCGTGATCAACGCCGCCAACGCTATGCCGCACTGATGAACATGACCGGGCTGAGTCCCTTCACTTCAAGGCTGGCGGGAAAACTCTGTGGCGGCATGAAGCAGAAACTGGGGCTGGCCTGCACACTGGTCAAAACACCGCGCCTGCTATTGCTCGGCGAACCCACCGTGGGCGTCGACCCGGTTTCACGCCGCGAGCTATGGGAGATCGTCTACCGGCAAGTCACCGAAGGCGGCATGAGCGTGCTGTTGAGCACCGCCTACCTCGATGAAGCTGAACGCTGTGATGAAGTCATCCTGCTGCACGATGGCCGCAAGATCCTGCAGGGCGAGCCGCAGCAATTCAGCCAGGAAATGGCCGGGCGCGTGTTCTCCATCCATCTGGCGCAGCAGCGGGGCTCACAAAGCTACCGGCGTTTGCAACAGCGCATCAGTCGACTGCCAGGTGTGCTCGACGCGTTGGTCGAAGGCGAATCGATCCGGCTGGTAATGCAACAGGACGCCCCACCACCCCGACCCGAATCATCGTTGCCCGACATGCCCGAATGGCGTATCGATGCAGCACCCCCTCGGTTCGAGGACGCCTTCGTGGCACGCCTCAAACCACATGCCGAAAGTGATCACGCCCGGATAGAGATTCACCCGCGTCAACACCTGGATAGCGGCATCGAGGTCATTCGCGCCCGCAATCTGCAACGTCGCTTCGGCGATTTCATCGCCGTCGACAGCATCAGCTTCAGTGTCAGGCAAGGTGAAATCTTTGGCCTGCTGGGCGCCAATGGCGCCGGCAAGTCGACCACCTTCCGCATGCTCTGCGGGCTCCTGCCCGCTTCCGCTGGCGAGTTGTCCGTGGCCGGGCACAACCTCCGCACCGCAGCCGCCAAAGCGCGAACCCGCATTGGTTACATGGCGCAGAAATTTTCGCTCTACCAAAACCTCTCGGTACTGCAGAACCTGCGCTTCTTCTCCAGTGCCTATGGCCTGCGTGGCAAAGCGCAGCAAGCGCGCATCGGCTGGGCGCTGGACACCTTCGACCTGCACCATTTCCGTGACAGCAACGCCGGAACGCTGCCACTGGGGTTCAAGCAACGGCTCTCGTTTGCCGCCGCACTGATGCATGAGCCGGATATTCTGTTTCTCGATGAACCCACTTCAGGCGTCGATCCGCTGGCAAGGCGCGAATTCTGGGCGCGCACCAATGCCCTCGCCGATGCCGGTGTCACGGTATTGGTCACCACTCATTTCATGGAAGAGGCCAACTACTGCGACCGCCTGGTGATCATGGCCGACGGCGAGGTACTGACCGAAGGCACGCCCCATGAGATCAAACAGCTGGCCAGATCAGCAGCCCACCCCGATCCAACCATGGAAGACGCCTTCATCTGGCTGATCGAACAGCGTGGCGCCAGTGCCGGAGCGGCGGCATGAGGCGGGCAAAGCTGCGACGCCTGTGGGGCATGATTCGCAAGGAATCGCTACAGATCATCCGCGACCCATCGAGCATTGCCATCGCCTTCGTCATGCCGGTGGTATTGCTGTTCCTGTTTGGCTATGGCGTCTCGCTCGATGCCAAACGCATTCCGGTCGGCCTGGTCATCGAGCAACCGGACGCAGCGACGCAATCGCTCGCTGGTGCTTTCGAACGTTCCGAATTTTTCCGTCCACAGCGTTTTGCTGCGATTCAGGCCGCACAGCAGGCGCTCGATGAGCACCGCATCGACAGTATCGTCTGGCTGCGGAATAATTTCTCGACCAATCTGTTGGCGGGCCACGAAACCCCGGTCGGCGTCTATATCAACGGCGTCGATTCCAACCAGGCCAATATCACCAAAGGCTATATCCAGGGCGTCTGGCTGGCTTGGCTGGAAAAATACGCCGCGAGCCAGGGGCAACCGCTCAAGCTGCCAATCGCCATGGAACAGCGAGTGTGGTTCAACGCCGCCCTGTCGAGCCGCTGGTTTCTGGTGCCAGGGCTGATCGCCATCATCATGACCATGATCGGCTCGATGCTGACCGCGCTGGTCGTTGCCCGTGAATGGGAGCGCGGCACCATGGAAGCGTTGCTGGTGACACCGCTGCAAATGAACGAAATGCTACTGGGCAAACTCATTCCCTATTTCACGCTCGGCATGGGCGGCATGTTGCTGAGCGTGGCGCTGGCCGTATGGCAGTTTGGCGTACCGCTGCAAGGATCGTTCTGGCTGCTGCTGGTGACTTCCGCGCTGTTCATGCTGGTGGCGCTGTCGATTGGACTGTTGATTTCGATTGTCGCGAAAAATCAGTTCGTCGCCGGCCAGATCGCCATTATCGTGACCTTCCTGCCAGCCTTTATTCTTTCCGGCTTTATTTTCGACATCAATTCCATGCCGGTGCCGATCCAGCTGCTGACGCACATCGTCCCGGCCCGCTATTACGTCGCCATATTGCACACGCTGTTTCTGGCCGGCGACGTCTGGGCGGTCATCCTCCCCAATATGGCAGCGCTCAGCGCCATGGCACTGCTCTTTTTCCTGCTGGTCTGGAAAAACGCGCGCAAAAACCTGGAGTGATGCATGACGAACCTGATTGCATTTTTCTGGCGCGTGATTGCGCTGACGAAGAAAGAATTCCTCGCCCTCATGCGCGACAAACGCAGCCGCGTGGTCATCATCGTGCCACCGTTAATGCAACTGCTGGTATTTGGCTTTGCCGCCACCTACGATCTCAACCACGTTCCGGTCGCGATTCTGAACGAGGACAACGGCCAGCAGAGCCGGGAACTGATCAGCCGCATCGACGGTTCACCCCACTTCGATCTGCTGCGCTATCTCGACTCCGAACAACAGATCGAATCCGCCATCGATGGCAAGGAGGCACTGCTGGTACTGCATTTTGGGCAAACGTTTTCTGCCGATCTCCAGCGTGGTGATCCGGCACCACTGCAAATCATCCTCGACGGGCGCAATTCCAACACCGCGATGATCGCGATGAACTACTTGCGCGACATTGTCCTCAACTACAACCGCCAATGGTTATCAAGCCAAGGGCGTCCCGGCCCCAATGTCACGCTCGACAGTCGTGCCTGGTACAACGAAAACCTGCAATCACGCTGGTTCATCATTCCCGGCATCGTCGCACTGCTGACCGTGGTCGTCACCCTGCTGGTCACCGCCCTGTCGGTCGCCCGAGAGCGCGAAGCCGGAACCTTCGATCAACTGCTGGTGACGCCATATACACCACTGGAAATCCTGCTCGGCAAGGGCATTCCTGGCGTGATCGTTGGCGTCGTCGAAGCCAGCGCCGCCGTCGCACTGATGGTAGTACTGTTTGACATCCCCTTTCGTGGCAGTGTTGGCGCGTTCTACCTCGGCACATTTCTTTTCGTACTGGCCGCGGTCGGCGTCGGCCTGATGATCTCCTCGCTCTCGATCACCCAGCAACAGGCCGTGCTCGGCGCATTTCTGTTCCTCGTGCCCGCCGTCATTCTCTCCGGCTTCGCCACACCCATCGCCAATATGCCGGAAGTCATACAGTGGCTCACCTATCTCAACCCGCTGCGCTATTTCCTGCTCATCGTCCGCGGCGTCATGCTCGAAGGCGCAGGGTTCGCACTCCTGTTCGACCAATTCTGGCCCATGGTAATCATTGCCATCGTCTCACTGAGCGCCGCCGGCTGGCTGTTTCGGCATCGGATGTATTGAGCTACCCCCCATTTCTCGCCGCGGGGTGCGGCTGGTGAAGCCCGACGACCGGGAGGTAGCCCGATGGCACCCGTTGCCTGCCCAACACGGCGTCTCCAGCAATATCCGTAGCAACCTGGAACGGTGGAATGTGTTTTGGGCTGGCTATGTCTGTAACCAGTTTTCCACTTTCAGTCCTGGAACTCGCGAGAAATCCCCGATATTGGCGGTCACAACCGTCAGGTCGCTGGCGAGAGCATGGGCAGCAATCAATAGATCATTTGGCCCGATGGGTATTCCCTGGCGTGTGAGGTGATGACGTATTGCCGCGTACTGGCGGTCAGCCGGTGTTTCGAACGGCAGGATTTCCAGTGCGGAGAAGATCAGACAGAATGTTGGTATCCAGCAAATACTCAAGCGATCTGCTCACAGCTGCACGTCATCCAGTGGCGGCAGATCACCATCGATATCGGGGAAGGGTTCCGTCAGGGGATTCAGGGAGGCCAGCAGTGCCAGGAGTCTGCCTTTACGAGAGGGTTCGAGGAACTGGTTCGGGTTTTAGACAAGTCCCCCACCGAAGTTCA
>CAZQXF010000192.1:0-5582 GCA_964596975.1 uncultured Thiotrichales bacterium
CTGCTTCTTCTCGCCGCCATACTGCATGTCGTCCAGCAAGCAGTACCAATCCCGTTCAACCCGGTACAGCGCCAGACGCGAGCGGGCCCGGGAAACAGGATCCACCGGCATCAATGGCGGATGCGGAAAGCGCTCGTCGAGATATTCCATGATGATACGCGGCTCGTACAGCACCAGATCACGCTCGACAAGTGTCGGTACCGTGTTATAGGGATTGAGATCGATCAGATCCTCGGGCTTGTTCTCGGGATCGATATCGATGATGTCGACCGTGATGTCCTTCTCCGCGAGTACGATCCTCGCCCGATGACACTGGGCGCAGTTCTGAGCGGAGAACAGCGTCATGACAGAACGTCGATTGGTGGCTAGTGCCATATGTTCAATTCCTCAAATCAACCAGCGGGGCATGATACACCATACATCCCGACTCGGGACGCGCCCGAGCCCGGAATGTCATATCAATGCACGTCTTTCCAATACTCTTTCTTGAGGAAATAAGCCGCAACAAAGAAAATGAACAGGAACAGCATGACGAAAACGCCAGTCTGCAACCGTTTTTCCCTGACAGGTTCCGCCAGATAGGTCAGGAAATTGGTGATGTCCCTGACGATCTGATCGTACTGCACAGGCGGTACCGAACCGGGAGAGACCAATACCAGCTCATCAGGCACATGAACGCCATGACCTTCTCCATGCGCATGTTCGTCTCCCTTCTTCAATGCCTGCCAGCCTTGCAGCTCCCACAGAACATGGGGCATACCAACCTTGTCGAAAGCAGTATTGTTGACCCCCGTTGGACGTGATGGGTCGAGATAGAAACCACGCAGGTAGGTATAGATCCAGTCCGAGCCACGCGCACGCGCCACCACCGACAAGTCCGGGGGCGTCTTGCCGAAAGCCTCGTCGGCATAGGACTTGCGCATGGACGCCTTGATGTAACTACCAACCTTGACCGGGTCACCTTTCTCATCGCGAGCGAAAACCACTTCCGACTTGAGCACTTCCTTGGGGATACCAAGGTCTGCGCCAACCCGGCTGTAACGTGTCAGTCCAATCGAGTGGCAACCACTGCAGTAGTTCATGAAGTACTTGAAGCCACGCTGTAGTGAGGCCTTGTTCGACAGGTCGATATCGGCCTTGTCGAGGTGAAGACCTGCCCCGGACGCCAAAAGGGTTACGGGGGCGGCAAGCAAAATCAAACCCAAAGTAATCAGCTTTTTCATTATCCAGTCACCCTTTGAGGGACTTCTTTCTCGGCGTCCCAGTTCGTGAAGATCGGGAAAAGCAGCGTGACAACCAGATAGACACCGGGAACTGCCAGCGCCGGCCACACCATTGACGGATTGAGTGATTCAACGCGGATCAGATCCCAGGCGATGATCAATCCCATGACCACGGCAAACACAATCAGACTCGTCGCTGCGGAGCGCTTCTTGCTCGTGAACCACATAACGACGAAAAATGAGAAGTACACCTCGGTCAAGCGCAGACCCATTTCCGAGTTGAACTCGTTAACAGGCTTGATGCCGAGATAGCCCAGCCAGATGAACGCAGCGACGAAATAGAGAATGCTGAAGGTATGGAGTTTGCTGCGATATCTCCACGACTTGATCGGGTTGCGATCAATCCACGGCAGGAAGAACAGGATGACGACCGCGGCGCCCATCGCCATCACGCCCAGGAACGGATCTGGCACGGCCCGCAAGACTGTGTAGAACGGCGTGAAGTACCAGACTGGCGCAATATGCTCCGGCGTCTGCAGCGGATTGGCTGGCACGAAGTTGGCGTGCTCAATGAAATAGCCGCCGCCCTCAGGCGCAAAGAACAGAATGGCAAAGAAGAAAATCAGAAAGACCGCAACCCCCATGACATCCTTGACGGTGTAGTAGGGATGAAACGGAATACCATCGACCGGATTACCGTTTTCGTCTTTCAGCTTCTTGATTTCAACGCCATCCGGGTTGTTTGAACCAACCTGGTGCAGTGCCATGATGTGCAGCAGGATCAGCCCGATCAGCGCCAATGGCACGGCGATGACATGCAGCGCAAAAAAGCGGTTCAGCGTCGCATCGGAGACAACGAAGTCACCCCGCAGCCAGACAGCAAGATCAGGGCCGATACCGGGAATCGCGCCGAACAGATTGACGATTACCTGCGCACCCCAGTATGACATCTGCCCCCAAGGCAGCAGGTATCCCATAAACGCTTCAGCCATCAGCGCCAGGTAGATGAACATACCAAAGATCCAGATCAGCTCGCGTGGCGTCTTGTAGGATCCATAGATCAACCCACGGAACATGTGCAGGTACACGACAATAAAAAACGCCGATGCGCCGGTGGAATGCATGTAGCGGATGAACCAGCCACCCGGCACCTCGCGCATGATGTATTCAACCGATGCAAACGCACTCGCCGCATCAGGCTTGTAGTGCATCGTCAGGAAGATTCCCGAAACGATCTGAATCACCAGAACCAGCATCGCCAGCGAACCGAAGTAGTACCAGAAGTTGAAGTTCTTCGGTGCGTAGTATTTGGTGAGGTGTTCCTCTAACGGCTTGATGATGGGAAGCCGCTGATCCACCCAGGCAAGAACTTTATTCATTGATTAGGCCTCTTTCTTGTCTTCGCCGACCAGCACCCGCGAATCCGTCATGTAGTAGTGAGGGGGAACTACGAGGTTTTTCGGCGCAGGTACATTTTTGTATACCCGGCCCGCAAGGTCATAGCGGGAACCATGACAAGGGCAGTAGTAACCTCCCAGCCAATCGGCACCCAGATCTGCTGGTCCGACTTCGGGGCGATAGGTGGGAGAACAGCCAAGGTGAGTACAAATGCCAACGAGGATCGAATACTCAGGCTTGATCGACCGATAGGAATTCTTCGCATAGGACGGCTGCTGCTCAACCTCACTGTCGGGGTCACGCAATTTTGAATTCAACTCGGGGAGCCTGTCGAGCATCTCCTTGCTGCGATACAGAACCCATACCGGCTTACCCCGCCATTCGACTCGCACCAACTGGCCAGGTTGCATCTTGGACAGCTCGACTTCGACCGGTGCCCCCGCAGCACGGGCCCGCTCGCTGGGCGAGAAAGAAGTCAGAAACGGGACAGCGATGGCTGCGGCGCCAGCGGCCCCAATGACGGTGGTGGTCGCGACCAGAAACCTGCGCTTTTTCAGATCGACCTTTTCGGTCGATCCCGCTTGATCTGTCTGTTCAATGTCTGCAGCAGTCGACATCCAATCTCTCCCGATACTGTTGTGTTAAAGGCAATTCATCCGGCTCTCTCGCCGGATAGCGAAACAACCAGTTAACTGTATACAAATCGTGAGGTTACGATGATTCTGAAGCCTGTCGGCTGCACTCATCGATACGACATAGCGGTTACTGAAGCCTTCCAGCCCGCGACAATTACCTGACTTAAAGTAATGTCTCATCTCACGGCGGCGCGGAATTGTCTCGCATACTGGCTGTTTCGTCAAACACGGCGACTGATCAAGAACTCGCCACAAAAGATTATTCCTCTTTTATTTCAAATAGTTAACACCCAATGACAAAAATCAATCCAGTTTTCAAGCGATTGATCCCGGCTTGCTCACCCTCGGTACCAGTGATAGCCTCAGCCATACCGTTTATCAGAAAATCAATACCACTCAGGGGGCAACGGTGTATAAGACAATTGCATTTATTACGACTTTCATCCTTTCCGCATCGGTGACGGCGGGCGATTTCAGCACCGCAATTCCGTTGATCGAGAAAGGCACCGAAACCTACTATGTCAGCGCTTCCGTCGGCACTACACGATTCGACCTGCTGGTGGACACCGGTGCCGGCTTCACCGCACTCAACCGACCACTGATCGAACAACTCAAAGCTTCCGGCCACGCACGACAGATTGGCGCCGTCGAAGGCATCATGGCCAATGGGGATATCTATGAACTCCCCGTCTACATGATCTCATCACTCAATATCGGCGGCTGTATCGTCAGGGACTTCGAAGCGGCGGAAATGCCAGCGGGCACCCGCAACCTGCTCGGCTTGAGCGCATTGAAAAAGGCCGCGCCGTTTGCCTTTTCGGTTGAGCCTGCCGAGCTGCGTCTGAGCAACTGCGGCAGCACGGTAGCAGCGGCTGCTCCCTGACCTTAAATCGGGTTGTCGATATCCACAAAACGGTGCTCAAGTGAGAACTGTTGCGCCAGATGCTCACCCAGCGCCATCGCACCGTAGCGCTCGGTAGCATGATGTCCGGCGACAAAATAGTGGATACCAAGCTCCCTGGCCTGATGAAACGTCTGTTCGGAAATCTCGCCACTGATGTAAGCATCAGCCCCCAGCGCTGCGGCCTGTTCGATATAGCCCTGAGCCGCGCCTGTACACCAGGCGACGCGGACAATGCGGTGCTCGCCGCCACTGATCAGCTGTGGCATTCTCCCGAGCCGTTGCCCGATGATCTCAGACAACGCTTCAGCGGTAATCGCCTCTTCGAGCACACCGACCTGACCGATTCCTTCCGGGCTCAACGCACCCTTGCTCGTTATACCAAGCAACGCGCCCAAGCGGGCATTGTTGCCCAGCTCAGCATGGGCATCGAGCGGCAGATGGTAGGCGAGCAGATTGATATCATGCTGCAGCAACGTCGCAATGCGACGCTGCTTGATACCGACAATAGGCTGCGCCTCCCCTTTCCAGAAATAACCGTGATGCACCAGCAACATATCCGCTTTCAGCCGCGCCGCTTCGTCGACCAACGCCTGACAAGCCGTCACGCCGGAAACGATCATGCCGACTTGCGCTTTTCCTTCCACCTGCAAGCCGTTGGGGCAGTAGTCACTGAAGGCATCGACATTCAACAGTTTGTCGGCATACTCGACCAAGGTAGTACGATCAATCATGGAACTCGACCCGATTTGTGGCATAAAGAAACGAGAGTGACAGCATACAGACGGGTAATCCCGGCGTGAAACAGCACAGCACATTCGCCTTTCAAATGATCAGCCTCGGCCTGCTGATCGCATTGCTGGCCGTGTTCATTTTCCCCGAACGCTTCGGCCCGGGCTTGCCGCAAGACAGCAGCCGTAAACACGACAACACGCACACCGCGGTATTTTCCTGGGCGGGCGCCGTGGAGGCCGCCTCCCCTGCCGTCGTCAATATCCACATCGCCAAACAGGTGCTGCTGGAACAACATCCGCTGCATGATGACCCGCTGTTCCAGCCCTTTGTGGATGACCCGATCCTGGCGCCTGAAATTCAGAATCAGACCAGCCTTGGCTCAGGCGTCATCATGAGCACACGTGGCTATATTCTGACCAACAATCACGTCATCACGGATGCGCGCCAGATCGAAGTCTTACTGGCCGACGGCCGCCATTTTGAAGCCCGCGTTATCGGCGCCGATCCGGAAACCGACCGGATCGTAGACCAGATCGACCCGGTGACGGCCGGCGGGCACCCGCACCCCGAGGAACATCCCCTGCGCGGGAACCACCCGCGCCGCTTGGTCCGCGTCGAACACCGCCCGCCAGCCCGGCGCGTAGGCTTCGGCGACGAACAAGAGTGCGGGGTGCCGGCTCCTGGTCTCCA
>CAZQXF010000193.1:0-5545 GCA_964596975.1 uncultured Thiotrichales bacterium
GCGGACAGTGAATATCGTGCTCGGCACGAAGACACGGATTATTATTTCTGCAGCGGAACGTGTCAGCATAAATTCATCAAGGACCCGGATTCATGGCTCCCAAGTGGGGCGTCAGGTGGCGAGAGTGAAGAATTGAAAGATCCTGTCTGCGGCATGGATGTTACCACCGACAGCGATTACCACATACGGCATAACAATCAAGATTACTATTTTTGTAGTGAACATTGTGAGCATAAGTTTGCGGCAGACCCGGCGGCTTGGCTCAAGTCTGATAGGCGTGAAACCGAAGTACATGGTCATCAGGATGGCGCAGGTTGCAATGATGGAAGCTGTTCGACAACGGTTTCTGATTTGCAGGCTGTTCCGGGTATGCAATATACCTGTCCGATGCATCCTGAAATCGTGCAGGATCATCCGGGTAGCTGTCCAAAATGCGGCATGGCGCTCGAACCGATGGGCGCGCCTGTTACGCAGAAAGTCGAATATACCTGTCCGATGCATCCGGAAATCGTACAGGATCACCCGGGCAGCTGCCCGAAGTGTGGCATGGCGTTGGAGCCGCGCACTATAGAAATCGAGGAGGATACTTCCGAACTCGATGACATGACCCGGCGCTTCCGCGTCAGTGCCGTTCTGGCCATTCCCGTTTTTTTGCTTGCCATGGTGGCCGACCTGGCCCCGAGCTGGTTGCCTGATGGTCTTTCGATGAAGACCGTGCAGTGGGTGGAATTTGTTCTCGCCACCCCGGTGGTGCTCTGGGGCGGTTGGCCTTTTTTCGTGCGTGGCTGGCAGTCTGTTGTTACCCGAAATCTCAACATGTTCACACTGATCGGGCTCGGTGTTGCGGTCGCCTGGGGATACAGCGTTGTCGCCTTGCTGCTGCCGGGTATTTTCCCCGAGATAATGCGCCATGAGGATGGCACCGTGCCGGTCTATTTCGAGGCGGCAGCAGTGATTACCGCACTGGTGTTGCTTGGCCAGGTATTGGAGTTGCGTGCTCGTAGCCAGACCAATGCGGCGATCAAGCTGCTGCTCGGGCTGGCGCCCAACACGGCACGGCGTGTCAATGCGGATGGCAGTGAGGAGGAGGTTTCCCTGGATCAGGTGATGCCTGGTGATGTACTGCGCGTGCGTCCGGGGGAAAAGATCCCAGTCGATGGGGTGGTGATCGAGGGTGTCAGTACGGTTGATGAGTCAATGGTCACCGGCGAGCCGATTCCCGTTGAGAAACATGAAGGCGATACGCTGATCGGTGCCACCGTCAATGGTACGGGTAGCATGTTGATGCGTGCCGAAAAGGTGGGCGCCGACACCTTGCTGTCGCAGATTGTCACCATGGTTGCCGAAGCGCAACGGTCACGTGCACCCATTCAGCAGTTGGCGGATACGGTCGCTGGTTATTTCGTCCCGGTGGTGGTGCTGATTGCGGTCATCACGATGATTGTCTGGGGCTTCTGGGGTCCCGAGCCTCGCCTCGCTCATGCGATTATCAATGCGGTGGCGGTGTTGATCATTGCCTGTCCTTGTGCGCTCGGGTTGGCTACGCCTGTTTCGATCATGGTGGGTACCGGCAAGGGCGCGACGATGGGGGTTCTGATCAAGAATGCCGAAGCGCTGGAAGTCATGGAGAAAGTCGACACGCTGGTCGTCGACAAGACTGGAACGCTGACGGAGGGCAAGCCGAAGCTCGTTGCGGTCAACCCGGCGGATGGATTCGATGAGGCAGAAGTGCTGCGTTTGGCCGCCAGTCTGGAACGTGCGAGTGAGCATCCACTGGCCGAAGCTATCGTCCGGGGCGCTGAATCGCGTGGCATCGAGCTGGCTGGCACCGAAGACTTTGAATCGGTAACTGGAAAGGGGGTGCTTGGCAAGGTAGCTGGTCGATCCGTCGCGCTCGGCAACCGCAAACTGCTGCAGGATCTCGATATCGATTCCGGCCCGCTTGCTGATGGTGCGGAGCAGGGCAGGGTCGAAGGGCAGACGGTCATGTTCATCGCCATCGATGGACAGGCCGCTGCTACGATCGGCGTGGCCGATCCCATCAAATCCTCGACGGCCGAGGCTATCCGCGACCTTCATGCTGAGGGTGTCAAGGTGGTCATGTTGACTGGTGACAATGCCACCACTGCGCAAGCGGTGGCGGCAAAGCTGGGTATCGACCGTGTTGAAGCCGAGGTGCTGCCCGAGCAGAAGGCGCAGATCGTCAAGACGCTGCAAGATGAAGGCCAAACTGTCGCCATGGCCGGAGACGGGATCAACGACGCACCCGCACTCGCTCAGGCGCATGTGGGTATCGCGATGGGAACCGGAACCGATGTCGCCATGGAGAGTGCTGGCGTCACCCTGATCAAGGGTGATCTGCGCGGTATCGTCCGCGCTCGCCGACTCAGTCGGGCAACCATGCGGAACATCCGTCAGAACCTGTTTTTTGCCTTTATCTACAACTCGCTCGGTGTTCCGGTGGCAGCAGGTGTGTTGTATCCCGTGACGGGCCTGCTACTTTCGCCTATTATCGCCGCAGCAGCGATGAGCTTCAGTTCGGTGTCCGTCATCACCAATGCGTTGCGGCTGAAGCGCATCGATTTGTAGCTTGTTCACCGCCTGAGTAAAAACCCGAAGTGGTTTTGCCCATGATCGACAATCTACTGGCGTGTCTGCCGGCAGATTGTCCCCAACAATAAGGAAACTCATGAATACGCTGAAAGCTGTTTTCATTCTCGGTATGCTTGCAATCGTCGGTGTCGGCCTGTTCGCCTGGTCCGGCATCTACAACATTGCTGCAACCGAACCCCACTGGATGATTACATCCGAGGTACTCGAAGTCGTACGTGAACGCTCCATTGATGAGCGTGCAGAAAAACTTGTCGCGCCCAAGGAGGTTCCGCTGCCAGCACTTGTCCAGGCCGCTACCGACTATGCCGAAATGTGTACACAATGCCATCTCGCACCCGGTATGGCACCAACCGCACTCAATCAGGGGCTCTACCCGCAACCGCCGGTACTACACAAAGCGGATGATGATGAAGACATCCGTGAACTGTTCTGGGTGATCAAGAACGGCATCAAGCTAACCGGCATGCCAGCCTGGGGCAAGGTGCATACTGACGAAGAAATCTGGGCACTGGCACAGTTCGTGAAATACCTGCCCGAGATGACACCACAAAAATACCGCGAGCTCACCGGAATGGCGGGTGCTGGGCCGCACGCGCATTGAACGTATCTCGGAACGTGATGGAAGGATCCATCAGCTGACAGTTGAGTCTGTGGGCAGCAAGAGTGGCCAGAATTGGCCACTCTTGCGTCATGCATCGTCTACTTTCTCAGCAGTGTGGCTTTGCCGCCGAGTGGGTTAACCGGAAAGAGGAAACGGTTATCCCCAAGGCTTTTTACCTTGATATCTTTACCATCCTGGCTCACAGAAATGGCGTCGGCATCTTCGATTGTGGCGATGACGTCCAACTTTGTTGCATATTTGATGCAGCCAGCTGAGTTGGATGGTGCGTCGAAATCAATCTTCCCGTCGTCAGTGCTGGAAGGTGATCCGCAATAGGCACGCGAAGCCCAGTAGCGGGTGATGTTTGTGGGAGTGTCCATCCAGACATCGCCACTGGCGACTTTAGTGGCGACGTAATCCAGGTGTGTCGTGTATTCATCCTGACTGACCCACCCCCAAGATGCGTCTACTCCCACGCCATGTAATTCACGAAGTCCCCACCCTCCTGTCGTGATCGTCTCGTCGAGGTAAAGGTTTAGTACCTTGATTGGGTCATTATTAGTAGCTTTAGCATGTTTGGAACAGCTTGGTTTCCCCGCTACGACATCTTTTTCATGGATATCGAAGCAATCGAGTTTGGCTCTGAATGGCGCGAGTTCATCATTTGCCGCCATGTTCTGTTCATTGATGCTGCGATTGTCACCACCGCGCGCCCCCAAGTAGCCGGGATTTAAGTCTCTGATTCTCCGCAGAACGGTGTCGTTCTCATGATCGTAGGGAAAAGCAAAATATGAAACGTTGAACCCTTTTCCGATTAATGTTGTATGCGCTTGGTCTATCTCGATCTTCAGGTCGGTGTCTGTCTTGCTCAAGTCTTTATGTGACCATGAATGATTGATGATCTCCATTCCAGCATCTTCCATTTTCCGCAAATCAGCATATTCGTCGGCATCACAGAGGCTGACAATTACACCGAAACCGGCAACCAGGTTGCGTTTGTTCAGTTCTTCAAAGCCATTTGTCACGAAGTCCGCTTTGGAGTTGGTCGTGCAGTAGTCATCGTGGACGATCGAGTAGGCCGCTTTGGCATTACCTTTCCAGGTGCTAACCTGCAATTTTGTAACTGTTGGTGGGGCGATGCTCACCTCAACTGAATAGGTGTATTCGGTGCCATCGGCGGTAACGACGGCGTATTTGAAGCTATCCGTTCCCGTATGGGCTTCTTTGAGTACGTAAGTTGTCTGATTGTTATGAGGGGCAGATACAACTCCGTGTCTCGGTTGCTCCATGATCTTGATCGTACTTCCGGCCGGAATGGCGATTTTTGTAAAATCGATGGTGGCAGAATTACCTTGGTCAAGTCGAATGCTAAAGTTTCGTGCAGGGTTCTGGCCAAGTCTGTTCGGATCTGGAACTTTTTGTGCCTCGTTGTTGTTGGTGCTTTCGTTAGCGGTTGAGTTGTTGTTGCTGTTTTCTGAATCTGTGCCTGAAACATCTCCGCAGGCGGATAAAGACAAAGTGATGATCATCCCGACCATGGTTGAAGCTAGACGCATTGAATTCCCCCAGAATAGTATTCAAAAGATATTTGTTGCAAACCGGTGATGATAGTTGGGTTTTCTTCTTCATTTTTTGATCGCCTTCACACTATTTCGATTGAATGATTGTCGTGAAAGGACGCCGGTTGCTGATTTATTACGAGGAACGGGTGCAAAGTGTGGAGGTGATATATTGCGAAAACAGGGCGCTAACGTTAGCTGGAAAAGAATTTTGATTGGTAATATTGGCGTCTTTGCTGTTTAGCAGAAATGTTTCGGTATGTAAAAAATGGCTGAGGGCATGAGTTTGTGTGTGGCTTGGCGTGGTTTTTCTGTGGTTAATTTAGAGCTTATCCAACACCGCCTCGATAATCCCGCTGGTCGATTGGCCTGCTACGAAATCGGCAACGATGACTTTTCCGCCGTTGGCGCTGACGCAGTGGCCGCCGGCGATCTGTTCCGGGCGGTAATCTCCGCCTTTGATGAGGATGTCTGGTAGCAGTTTGCAGATCAGGCGTTCCGGGGTGTCTTCGCTGAAGGGGACGACCCAATCGACGGATCTGAGGCCGGCGAGGACTTCCATGCGTTGTTGCAGCGGGTTGATGGGGCGGCTGCTGCCTTTCAGGCGGCGTACCGATTCGTCGGCATTGACGGCGACGATAAGGCGGTCGCCGTGGCTGCGTGCTTGTTCGAGGTAGCGGATGTGGCCGGCATGGAGGATGTCGAAACAGCCGTTGGTCATGACGATGGTCTCGCCGGCCTGGCGGGCGTGTCGGATTTCATCGAGCAGAAG
>CAZQXF010000194.1:0-5520 GCA_964596975.1 uncultured Thiotrichales bacterium
GGCGGGATTCAACTATGAATTTACCCGCTCGCGGGTGAAGCAGCCCCGCTGAGCACAAGCCCCGGTGCTACCCCGGGGCCTGTTTGGGGCGGTATGGGCTATTTCAAACGGTAGCGTACGCCAACAAAGGTCGATACATCCACGTCATCGTTGCCATTGTTGTCAATGTCATCTTCGAAGTGGTTCAGCGCCAGCGTTGCATCGACACTGATGATATTGGTCAGGTAATAGCGGAAGGTGCTCGACAGGTTGTTGGTGGTGGTGTCGTTACCAGACCCGCCAGCCTTGTCATACTGAATCTTCCAGCGATTGACCCAGTCGATGCGATCAGACAGTTCGTAGGAATAGCTCATGTTGTTGCTGACGACGTGACCGGTATCGTCGGCCAGGATGGCCGAATAACGCAACAGGTTGATGAACTGGCCGCGGTAACCGTAGGGCTTGGCGTATTCGAATTCGATATCGAGTGAAGGGTCGCCCTTGTTGCCATTGAAGTCCTGCACCACCAGGCCCACACCGCCGCGGACCAGCCAACCGTGTTTGCGGATGCTGATCGGCTCGTCGAACATGACCCGATCCATGTGCAGCGTACCCGCCGCCCCCAGCTTGCCGCCTTTGAGAACACCTTCCAGGCGCAGCAGTTCTTCCATGGCGATAAACCAGTAAGCCTTGTATTCCTGATCGCCATAGCGGCTGCGAAATTCCTGCTGCTTGTCGACGATGCGGGCCAGCGCGATATAGGTGGCTTCGGATATCTTGCCGGTGATCAGGCCATGTTCGCGCAGTTCTTCCTCGAACCGTAGCACCTTGGCCAGCGGGGTTGCATTGATGACGCGACCGTAGCCAACACCGCCGCCGATTTTTGTGTAGATGTCATCCTTGTCGTCCTGGTACCCAAGGTTGGCCGAGCCATACCAGAAAGTCTTGTCCTTGTCGTTGAAATAGTTGTCGACCGTACCGTTGACGTTGGCCTGCGTGGCATTAATGGACTTGTCGCCATCGTTTGGCCCGCGTGAGACATTGCTGTTGCCATCGAGGTCGATTTTCCACACGCGCATCAGCGAGCTGTAATTGTTCAGGTAATTGGCGTCGAGATTGAGGTTGTAGCTCAGCTGATCCTGGTTGCCGGATTTGGTATTGAACTGGCCGAGCACGAAGGCCTCTTCCCAGTGACTTTCGGGATCGAGATAGTCCGTCAGCTCGATCGCCGATGCGGGCAGGGATGTTGCCAGTGTGGCGGCAATGGTGATTGCCAGATGATTTTTGCGCTGCATAATTGTGGCTCCTTGAAGTTACGTATTATTGCGTAGCGTGTTGTCGTGCCGTGAGTCTAAGGCAATTGCGTTTGTTTTCGTTAGCCAGTGTTAATTGTTCATAATGTTTTTCATCCTGACGACTTTTCCCGTTGTGTCTTGGTGCCGACCAGCTTCTTTCTTCTGCGCCATGCTGTCCATTCTCTTGACCATTCGCATGCGCCTTTCAATGATATGTTCCATTTCATTGGCGAGGTCGGGGAAGCGATCCATCAGTTGGTGAGTGGTCGCTTCGGGGATGGCAATTACCTGCATATCGCTGACTGCCCTGACGGTGATGTCGCTACCTTCCTGCCGGATCAGCGAGCCCAGGCCAAAGAAATCACCATAGCCGATGTCATCGATCACATGCTCCTGACCTGCGCTATCCTGGTGTATCTCCTCAGCTTTCCCGCTGACAATGAGATATAACGCCGTTGAAATGCTTCCCTGCGCGATCACTACCTCTCCACGGCCAAATTCGAGCACGTTAGCGCTTGCAGCAATGTTTTCCAGTTCCTTGCCACAGTTGCGTAAGAATGAAAAATGACGCAGCAGATCGAGTGTCGCACTGTTGTCGTCAGCCTGGGTTGTATTGAGGGAGGGCATGACGACTACTTCATGCGCTCTGGTGGGAAAGGTAATGCCGTGACGTTTTGCGACATACCAGATTCGCGACATGAAATCGTCTCGTATGCGAGGCTGATCATCATAGTGCGCGATAAAATAGCGAACTTCATGGCGTACTGAAAACTCGTCGTATGATTGCAGCGCCACCGCAGGGGCAGGGTCATGCAAAATTCCGGGGGTAGCCAGTGCCGCTTCGATCAACGCATCTTTGACCTTGTGGGGTGAATCATCGAATGAAAAATCAAAGGGCAGTCGCTCCATATGCCGGGGGTATGGATGAGAGAAATTGGTGTAGGTGCTTTTTGCCAGGTCGGCGTTGGGCACGATCAGGATGTCCTCATCGCGGGTCAATAGCGTCACGGTACGCCAGTTCATGCTGATGACCTTGCCGATCCGGTTGTCGGGCAGGCTAAGCCAGTCGCCGATTCTGAATTGTCGTGACGACAGCAATGCAAACCCGGAAAACAGCGAGCTGAGCGTGTCTTGAAGTGCCAGCCCGAGGACGATCGAGCCAACCCCCAGCGCGGTCAGCAGTTTGCCCAGCGGCAGATCCCAGACGTAGGCGAGTACCAGCGAAGCGCCAATGAGGACGAGAAAGGCACGGGTAAAATCGAGCACCAGCTTGGGAATTTTAGTGCGCCAGTCGCTGTCTGTCGCAGTTGTGGGAAAGAGCAACTCATTCACAATCGCGAGGGTGGTGTGAATAACGAAGATCCACAGAAAAGTTTCAACGACTTTGACGGCGATATGTGATCGATCCAGGTCGAGCACCGTGGTCAGAATCAGCAGAAAGACAAGCTGCGGAAGAATTTGCTGCTTGATGTTGCGGAGAATCGCAATCCACCCTTTCTGGCTGGCGGGCAGGCGCTGGATCAGTTCGCCGAGCAAAATCAGCGCCAGTGGAAATACCAGGATAAGCAGTATGCCGGTATAGAGCCATTGCTGGGAGGTCATCCAGCTCAACCATGCCAGATCCATCGTCTTCAGGCCTCCGTCTTGTGATTGGACGTTGCCGGCAGATCCATCATCACCGTTTCGGCATCTTCATCGATTGCCCATTCCGGCTGCCAGCACCAAACACGCAACTGGCCATGTGCGGCGCTGGCGATGTCGTCGACTGGGTGGAAGTCGTCCTGGTTTCCGAGGCGGTCGAATACGGCATCGGTGACCAGGATCGAGTTGGGTACGGTATCGAAACGTAGTCGGCTGGCGATGTTGACGGTGTCACCCCAGACATCAAAAACAAAATGCCTTTTGCCAACGATACCGGCGAATGCCTGACCCGTATGGATGCCGATTCTGATGCTCAGGTCAATCCCTTTTTCGTGGTTGAAGTGGCGTACGATCTCGAGCATTTCACGGGCAAATTTCATGCATCGCCTGCTGTGATCCAGTCTGGAAATCGTAATGCCACTGGCGGCCATGTAACTGTCGCCGACGGTCTGGATTTTCTCTACGCCAAGTCGTTCGGCTGCGTGATCGAAATTGTTGATCAGTTCGTTCAACTCGTCGATTGCCTGTAGTGCATCGAGTGATTCGGCATAGTCGGTGAAACCATTCAGCGTCGAAAACATGATCGTCGTATTACTGACCCGTTCGGCATAGTGTGGCGGCTCGCCATCCGCCAGGCTGGTTTCGTCGAGTTTGTTGACCACCGCCTCTGGAAGAATATTCAACAGCAATTCCCGGTTTTTATGTTGCTGTATGCTGATCTCCTGCTGCTGCGCTTGTATCACCTCGACGGTGTGGTTGAATGCGTCGGCCAGCTCGCCAAATTCATCATGTCTGTTGAGTGTGATTGGTTGCATTTCCTTGCCTTCGCGCAGCCGGTGCACACCATCGATAAGTTTTTCCACCGGCCGGGTAAAGGCATAGGCGATCCACATTGCGCCGAAAGTGATGAGGCTGGAGAGTATGACGGCAGCGGTCAGCAGAGCTTTCTGGAAATTGAAGATCGGCGCATAGGCTTCATCCTGATCCATGTTAGCGAGAATGGCCCACTGAAGTTGTCCTGCATGCAGTGGTTCGTAGGCGCTAATCGTCTTCCCCTGGCCGTTGTAGGAGGGGGTCAGCTGGATGCCCGACTCTCCGGACAGTGCAGCCTTGGCCGCGGGCGTGTCGACGCTCTGCAACAGAACGGTGGTGCCAAGTCGGCAGGTTTTGTCATTTCGGTCGCAGTCTGCTTTTGTACTGAACATGCGGGAGTTGGAGCGCATTTTGAGGTCGCTGCCGACCAGGATAACTTCTCCCGTCTCGCCGAGTCCAGCATTTTCCCAATCCCCGTTGTTGCTCAAGATGGCATTGATTTTGTCGATGGAAATCTGGATGGCCAGAATGCCAATGGGCTGCCGCTCTTCATCGAATATGGTTGCGCCGACGAAAGCGGCCGGCGCGCCATAGGATGGGCGGTAGAATGCAAAGTCCACCAGTTGCGATTCGCCCGGATTGGGTGAATTCCGCACGCTGGCGTACAGCTTGGCGAAGGCGCTGGTGCGGTAGGGGCCGGCATTCAGCGAAGTCGCGAAATCAGTTTCCTTGGCCACCGAGTAAATGATATTGCCGCTGTCGAAGTCGATCAGAAACAGGTCGTAATAGCCAAAGCTTTCAACCTTGTTGCGGAACACTGGATGGTAGTGTGCGTGGACGCCGCTGTAATAGCTGCGGTCGGCGGCACTGTCGAGATTGGCCTTTTGCCCCAGCGGGTTGTCGTTGCTGGCGATGTAGTAGTACTGCAAATACCGCGCGGCAGGTTGCAGTGGCAGCAAGTAGTCGATATCAGAGTTGCCCTCGATGTTTTCATTGAGGCGGGGTATGAAAATGTTGCTGTAGTAGGCTGTCAGCGAATCAAGTTGATCATTGGT
Organism: uncultured Thiotrichales bacterium; assembly: GCA_964596975.1. Lineage (GTDB taxonomy): Bacteria > Pseudomonadota > Gammaproteobacteria > UWMA-0217 > UWMA-0217 > JALSHZ01. The sequence continues at coordinate 4,784 of CAZQXF010000194.1, forward strand.
CAGAACGGCTTTCTGCAGTCGCTGGTAGGCAGACGAGAACTCCTTGGTGGCGGTCATCACCGTTGGATCGGACGCCATTGAAAGCAGCTCACTGCGCAGGTTGTCGAAAAAGCTCGAAATATGTGTCTTCTGGTTGGTGCGGATACTGGTCAGTTGCGCGTTTATTCTCTCTGCCAGTGTGTTCTTGCCGATGTGCAACCCTTGATATCCGATGACGAGGATAGAGAGAAAGGCTACGGTGAGTAGAACGATGATCAGCTTCGACTTGATGGTGAGGCTGGGCAGTGTCATTGCTTGACGCTCCTGAAATTGAATCGTGGTAACAACTCGGCCCAGCCCTGAAACGCGACCGCCGTAAAGGCAATGAACATTGAGAATATCGGTAGGCGCAGATATCCAAACCCGATCCGTCAGTGCCGGGGTGCATTGAGTCGTTGTGGCTTGTCAGCAAGTGCGTTCCGCCCGATTCCGAGAATCAGGCCTGCCGGGCGCAAAGAATGCGCAGCCCTGCCACCCGCTTGGTCAACGAAGGAGGCGCGATCCATCCTGGAAAGGTGAGGGGCCTCTCTGAAGTCGGGCAGTCAATGCCCGTGAGCGGAAACTGCTTGCTGTATTTCCTGAGTTGGCAGGTGAAAGGCCTGCTGCGTTGCATGAGATGCTTTTTACGCAGCCCTTCGGTTGCCTGTCATTGTTATTGTCCGGCCTCGCCGGTCTGGCACGTCATGGTGTGTCCCCAT
>CAZQXF010000195.1:0-5519 GCA_964596975.1 uncultured Thiotrichales bacterium
ATTCCAGACGCCAAGGCCGAACACATCGTCACGATGGAAGAACCCTTCGAAGATTTCTTTTGCGCGCGCATTGTGGGTGATCGATTTGGCCCAGCCACCGCCGGCACCCAGCACGTCACCATAGGAAAAGCCGCCGCAGGCAACCATGCCAGCAAAGCCCGAAAGGTCTTCATCACCTTCGAGAATATCGGTCATGTGAACATCGATGGCAGCGAAGCCGGCACGGTCGAAAGCGGCCGCCATTTCGATATGGCCATTGACGCCCTGCTCCCGCAGGATTGCGACGCGCGGCCGCTTACCGGTCTGAATCATGGGCGCGGCGACATCCTCTTCCAGATCGAAGCCGATATGCGGCTGCATGCCCGGGTCGATCGCTGTGATGCGCTCGAACTCTTGCTGCGCACATTCAGGGTTGTCTCGCAACGACTGGATATGGAAGCTGGTCTCCGACCACAACGCCTGCAGCTCGGCCCGATCACGCGAGTAGAGGATCTGCCGGCCCTTGCGGATGGAAATCCGGTCCTCGTCGCTGATATGGCCGATCGCATGCGCGTACTCGGCCAGCCCCGCCTGACGCAGCACCGACATCACCGCCTCGACGTCCTGATGAAGGACTTGAACGACAACGCCCAGCTCTTCGTTGAACAGCGAGGCAATCGGGTCGTCGCCAATCGCATCGAGCCGGATATCGATCCCGGTGTGCCCGGCAAACGCCATTTCGCACAATGTCGTGAACAAGCCACCATCAGAGCGGTCATGATAGGCCACCAACAAGCGATCCTGATTGAGCTGTTGCATGGCATCGAAAAAACCCACCAGCATCTGTGCACTGTCCAGATCCGGGGTGGTCTGACCAATCTGGTTGCAGGCCTGCGCCAGACAGGAACCGCCCATGCGCTGCTGGCCGCGCGCCAGATCGATAAAGATCAGATCGCTGTCACCACGATCAGTCCGCAGCTGCGGCGTCAGCGTGTGGGTCACATCCAGCACTGGGGCAAAAGCGCTGATGATCAGCGACAGCGGCGCGGTCACCGACTTCTGCTGACCGTCATCCTCCCAGACGGTCTTCATCGACAGCGAATCCTTGCCCACCGGAATACAGATGCCCAGCTCGGGGCAAAGCTGTTTGCCCACCGCCTCGACGGTATCGAACAACGCCGCATCCTCACCCTCGTGGCCCGCTGCCGCCATCCAGTTGGCCGACAGCTTGATGTCACCGATCTTGCCGATGCGTGCCGCCGCAATGTTGGTAATGGCTTCGGCCACCGCCATGCGACCGGAAGCCTCTGCATTGACCAGCGCCAGTGGCGTGCGCTCGCCCATCGCCATCGCCTCGCCGCTATAACCATCGTAGTCGCTGAGCGTCACCGCCACATCGGCCACGGGCACCTGCCAGGGTCCGACCATCTGATCGCGCGCGACCATGCCGGTCACACTGCGGTCGGCAATGGTAATGAGAAAATGCTTGGCAGCAACGGCAGGCACTCTGAGAATCAGTTCGGCTGCTTCTTCGAGCGTCAGCTTCGCGGTATCGAACGCGGGCGGCGCGACATCACGATGACGCACATCGCGCAGCATCTTGGGCGGCTTGCCGAACATCACTTCCATCGGCAGATCAACCGGGGAATTGTGAAAATGCGCGTCGGTAACCACCAGACGCGGTTCCGCGGTGGCATGGCCCAGCACCGTATAAGGGCAGCGTTCACGCTCACAGAACGATTTGACCTGGTCAAGCCGATCGACCCGAATCGCCAACACGTAACGCTCCTGTGCTTCATTGCTCCAGATCGCCATCGGCGACATGCCTGGCTCGGCATTCGGTACTTCGCGCAGTTCGAAGGTGCCGCCGCAATCGGAGTCGTGCACGATCTCGGGTACGGCATTCGACAAGCCGCCCGCACCGACATCATGAATCGACAGCACCGGGTTGTCCTGCCCCAGGTTGGCGCAATGATTGATTACCTCCTGGCAGCGACGCTCCATCTCCGGATTGCCACGCTGCACCGAGGCGAAATCCAGGTCCGCTGAACTGCTGCCACTGGCCATCGAGGAAGCGGCACCACCGCCCAGACCAATCTGCATCGCCGGGCCACCTAGTACCACGATCGGCGTGCCATCCGGGATTTTCTGCTTGTCGACATGCATCGGACGAATATTGCCCACCCCGCCGGCGAGCATGATCGGCTTGTGGTAGCCCCGGACTTCACGGCCACCATCCGGCAGCGGCAGCACTTCTTCGAAGGTGCGGAAATAGCCCGCCAGCCCGGGGCGGCCGAACTCATTATTGAATGCTGCCGCACCAATCGGCCCTTCCAGCATGATATCCAGCGCCGAGACAATCCGATCCGGCCGGCCATGATCGACCTCCCAGGGTTGCGGGAACGACGGAATGTGCAGATTCGACACCGAGAAGCCGGTCAACCCGGACTTTGGCCGCGAGCCGGTGCCCGTCGCACCTTCGTCCCGGATCTCACCCCCGGAGCCGGTGGCGGCACCCGGAAACGGCGAAATGGCCGTCGGGTGGTTGTGCGTCTCCACCTTCATCAAAATCTCGATATCTTCGGCGCAGGCCCCATATTCGTCAGTGGCTGGATCGGGCATGAAACGCTTGCCGGGCGAGCCTTTCATCACGGCGGAATTGTCGCTGTAAGCTGACAGCACCCCCTGTGGATGCTGCTCGAAGGTATGACGGATCATCGAAAATAGCGTGGTGTCACGCGGCTCGCCATCGATGACCCAGTCTGCATTGAAGATTTTGTGTCGGCAGTGCTCGGAGTTGGCCTGCGCGAACATCATCAGTTCCACATCCGTGGGATTACGGCCGAGCGCAGAATAGGCTTCCGCAAGATACTCGATCTCATCGTCAGACAGCGCCAGGCCAAGACGCTGATTCGCCGCTTCCAGCGCCGATTTCGCATCGCTGCCGATCTCGATCTCCTGCAACGGTTCGGGGTCGTGATCAGCAAACAGCACCGCTGCGTCCTCGATCCGTTCGAATACCGCTTCAGTCATGCGGTCATGCAACACCTCGCTGATGGCAGCTTTTTCGAAATCAGACATCGGCCGCAGGCAACCGATCGTAACCGCGATCCCTCGCTCGATCCGCTCAACATGCGTCAATCCGCAGACATGAAGAATGTCGGTCGCCTTGCTCGACCAGGCAGAAATCGTCCCTGGTCGCGGTGCAACCATGAAAAGATCGCCCTCGCCCAACACAGCCGGCTGCTGCCCCGCCTCACTCAGCAAATCCAGCAGATGCGCCTCCTCCTCGCCGGAAAGATCTCGATCTACCTTTAATAAATAAACATAAACTGCTGAAATACTTTTTATTTCGTCGGAAACTTCATGCAGTTTCTTGAGCAGGCGGGAGAGACGGAATTCCGAATAGGCGGAACTCCCGAAAAGAACCTTCATGGCGACTCCGAATCGAGGAAAAATCGAGCGGGAATAATACCCAATCTCAGGTAGGCACGCATTGAAAATGCCACCGCCACCCCCATAATCAGGGTATACTTGATTTACCAGCTACCTTTTCAGGTGAGTTAACCAGTTTTCGGGGGCGACAAGGCTTCGACGTGGGTTACAAAACTTGAGGTGCATGCCGAGGCGACAGCGTAGCCTCGTAAATTCACTGCTGTGTGTTATAGTTGCAAACGACGATAACTACGCTCTAGCTGCTTAAACCCAGCTAGCATCTGACCGCTTCGTGCTTGTGCGAGCGAATCAGGTGTCACTAACACAAGATCGCGGGTAGGTATGCCTTAGGCCAAACCGCTAAACCTTACTCAGGCTAGCAACCCGGAATCCTGTTCGTCGGAGTCCGGCAAGCGAAACCAAAAGACGAAACTAAGCATGTAGTACCGAAAGCGGAGGATCCGCGGACGCGGGTTCGATTCCCGCCGCCTCCACCAAATACTTGTCTTATGCAATCGCATAACTTCTCTAAGCCCGCGTAATAGCGGGCTTTTTTATTTCATGCTTGTCCAAGAGCGTCTAAAGTTACCCCATAGAATCCTGATAGCGCCAGTATCATTAACGACTCACTGGTGGTCTTCAACATTCCTGGCAACAAATACCGGCTTATGGTTGATGTGGATTATGTACGACAGGCCATGTTCGTGAAGTTTGTCGGCACGCATGCTGAATATGACAAGCTCGACTCAAAAGGTAAGTAAGCAATGGAAATTCGCCCCATCAAAACCGAACAGGACTATGATACCGCCCTGGCAGAAGTAGAAGCACTATGGGGAGCCGGACCCAATACTCCCGATGGAGACAAACTGGACGTCCTTATCACACTCATCGAAGCTTACGAGGCCAAGCATCATCCCATTCTCCCCCCCGACCCTGTCGAAGCGATCTTGTTCCGCATGGAACAGGCTGGATTACAGCGCAAGGATCTGAAGCCTTACATAGGACACAGCGGCCGCGTTTCCGAGGTTCTTAACCGCAAGCGTCCTCTTACGTTGGAGATGATCCGAAAGCTCTGGAAGGGACTGCATATTCCTCTGGAGAGCCGGATCCAGACTGGCGATGAGTTTAATCACCGGCAACACGTATAGTGAGACAGCGGAGTAAGCCCCCCGGCAAAGCCAGGGTTGCAATTCTGTGAGCCGAAGGGAGGCAGGCATCAAACCCTATAAGCACAGTAAGAAGCAACTAAAGATAGACCGGCAAGAAGCTTTGAAGGCTGGTACCTGTGTGGTAGACGCTATGGGAGCTCATAACGCAAAAGTGATGGGGGATTGGTGGACTGAGAAACTGGGGTTCGAGGTATCACCAGAAAAAGCGGCGTCAAATCCCTATGTTGCCGCTGTATACGCCGCCTACTGGGCTCATTTTGTGCGCCATACAGCCTGGAATGTGCCTTCTTGGTACCGCGATGCACAACGCTGCGGAGGCGGAGAAGCCGCAATGCGCCTGCTTGGTGAAAAATAAGCACTGCGCGGTGGTGCAACCAAGACGGAACTTGCTGAAGTGACTGAGCCGTCATAGCCGAACCATTTCATGCATATTCAGCCCCTGTCCCGTTGCAATATGGCCTTGCTATAGTCCAGAAACTCACCCAGATGCCCTTTGATAATACTGACGACGATGGGCAGCTGTAGCGTCTGATAGTCGTGGACAGCGATATTCTGGAATCCCACCATCCGCTTAAGTTTCTCTGCCAGTGCTTTGTCGATCCAGCCTGCCCGCGCCAGCAGGTTGAACACATCGCGCGCACTCTGTGGCACGCCAAGACGCTCCCGGCGAATCAGGTGCTGCCCCATGTCCAGCGCTGCCTCACAGGCCCGCTGAATATTGAGGATGGCAACATCCTAACGCGTGAAGTTGTCCGCGAAACCCTCCGGGTCGGCGGCGTATTCCTCTGTAGCACGTGCCACACAGCGCTTGATCGTCGCCACCTTGTTGACCAGCATGTCATCCACCATAAACGCTGCCTCTGGCCTCGATATCATCCATCAAACCCCTGCGGGCGCTATCGCGCGCTCCACCAGATAGTTACGACTGACGCCTTC
>CAZQXF010000196.1:0-5517 GCA_964596975.1 uncultured Thiotrichales bacterium
TATTCCGCTGTACACGGGTTTTGATACGTCGACTGCTGCCATGCAGTTCGTCGAAAAACAGCCGTGGATTGGTACGTTCAATATCAACTACCACCTCGGCGTCGATGGCATTTCGATGCCGCTGATTCTGTTGACGACCTTTACCACGGTGCTCGTTGTCATCGCTGGATGGGAAGTCATTCAGTATCGGGTGGCACAGTACATGGCGGCGTTTCTGATTCTCAACGGCGTCATGGTTGGGGTATTTGCCGCGCTGGATGCGGTGCTGTTCTACCTGCTGTTCGAAGCGATGCTGATTCCGATGTTCATCGTTATCGGCATCTGGGGCGGGCCACGCCGGGTCTATGCATCGATCAAGTTTTTTCTATATACGTTCCTCGGTTCGGTGTTCATGCTGGTGTCGCTGATCTATCTGTACACGCAGTCGGGCAGTTTCTCGATTCTCGAATACCACGATCTTCCGATCGGTGCGCAGGCGCAGATCTTTATTTTTCTCTCCTTTCTGCTCGCTTTCGGTGTCAAGGTGCCCATGTGGCCGGTACATACCTGGCTGCCGGATGCTCACGTCGAAGCGCCGACAGGTGGTTCGGTGATTCTGGCGGCGATCATGCTGAAAATCGGTGGTTACGGGTTTCTCCGTTTCTCGCTGCCGATCACGCCTGACGCCAGTCGCGCGCTGGACTGGCTGGTGATCTTCATGTCGCTGGTTGCGATTGTCTATGTGGGCTTCGTGGCGCTGGCGCAGAAGGATATGAAGAAGCTGATCGCCTATTCATCGATCTCTCACATGGGCTTTGTCACCCTCGGATTCTTCCTGCTGTACAGCATCGTCGACAACACTGGCGGCCTGAAAGGTGTCGCGATGGGCATCGAGGGCGGCATGGTGCAGATGGTGTCGCACGGTTTCATCTCCAGCGCCATGTTCCTGAGCGTTGGCGTACTCTATGATCGCATGCACTCGCGTGATATTGGCGACTATGGCGGTGTCATCCAGGTCATGCCCCTGTTCGGCGGTTTCTTCGTGCTGTTCGCCATGGCCAATTCCGGTTTGCCGGGTACATCGGGCTTTGTCGGCGAATTCATGGTCATTCTCGCCAGCTTCCGCGCCAACTTCTGGTTTGCCTTCCTCGCGGCGCTGACGCTGATTCTTGGTGCGGCCTATACCCTGTGGATGGTCAAACGCGTCGTTTTCGGCGATGTCGCCAACGAGCGGGTGGCTGAGCTGACCGACATCAATCGCCGCGAATTCCTCTTTCTGGCGGTGCTGGCAATTGCTGTCATCGCCTTGGGTGTCTGGCCGAATCCGCTGCTCGATGTGATGCATACGAGTGTCGATCATCTGATCCAGCAGGCTGCTGGTTCGAAACTATAACGTGAGTCAATCGATGCCTGATCTTACGCCTGCAATTCCCGAGATCTTCCTGCTGACGATGGCCTGCGTCGTGCTCGTCGTGGATCTGTTTCTGAAGCAGGAGCAGCGCCACCTGACGTTCTGGTTGACGCAGCTCACCCTGCTTGGCTTGTTCCTGCTCACCTGGAGTGGCATGCAGGCCGGAACCGTTACCACTTTTGGCGGCAGCTTCGTGCGCGATTCGCTGGCTGACCTGCTGAAACTGTTCACCTATGTCGTCACCGCTGGCGTGCTGTTCTATTCGCGCGATTACCTCAAGGATCGAGATCTGTTCAAAGGGGAGTATCCGGTGCTGGTAATGTTCTCGCTGTTGGGCATGATGGTGATGATCTCTGCCGGCAGCTTCCTCACGCTGTACATGGGGCTCGAACTGCTTTCCCTGTCGTTGTATGCGCTGGTGGCATTCAACCGGGATTCTTCTGAAGCCTCAGAGGCGGCCATCAAGTATTTCGTTCTTGGTGCGATCGCATCAGGCATGTTGCTCTATGGCATGTCGATTCTTTATGGGCTGACCGGCACGCTGGATCTGGCGACCATTGCCGAGCGACTGGTTGCGGCGCCGGAACATGGCCGAATGAGCATTCTTTTTGGCATGGTGTTCGTGCTGGTCGGGCTGGGTTTCAAGCTTGGTGCCGTGCCGTTCCACATGTGGATGCCCGATGTCTATCAGGGTGCGCCGACTTCGGTCACCGCCTTTATTGGCACGGCGCCAAAACTGGCTGGATTTGCGATGCTGATTCGCCTGTTGGTGGAAGGCATGGACAGCCAGCAAGCGAGCTGGGGGCAGATCCTGATGGTGCTGGGCGTGTTGTCGCTGGCGATCGGCAATATCGTCGCCATTGCGCAGACCAATATCAAGCGGATGCTGGCCTATTCGACGATCTCCCATGTCGGCTTCATCGTGCTCGGCGTCATGGTCGGCAGCAGCGATGGTTACAGCTCGGCGCTGTTCTATACCGTTATCTATGCACTGATGTCACTCGGTACCTTCGGCATCATCATTGCGCTGAGCCAGAAAGGCTATGAGGCCGATCAGCTCGACGATATGAAAGGCCTGAACGAAAGCCATACCTGGCTCGCATTCCTGATGCTGGTGCTGATGGCGTCAATGATTGGCATTCCGGGCACCGCCGGATTCATCGCCAAGTTCTGGGTATTGCAGGCGCTGGTCGAATCCGGCCACGTCTATCTGGCGGTCTACGCCGTGCTGATGTCGGTGATTGGTGCCTTCTACTATCTGCGCATCATCAAGCTGATGTATGTGGACAAGCCTGAACGCGAATCATCTGCTCCACAGGCGTTTGATACTGGCTTGGTGTTGTCGCTGAACAGTCTCAGCATGGTGGCGCTGGGCCTCTTTCCGGGGGTGTTGACGGCTGTGTGCCTGGCTGTTTTCGCAGGTTGAGTGGTTCAGGCCAACGACCAATCCGCTGCGGCTACTCCGCAAAAACAGCCATCCATCTTTTGTTACAAAGAGTGAGAACCAGCTCCCTTCTGTTCTGAGGGGAAACGATGGTAGAAACCGAGGCTGTTTAATCAGTGACGGTAAGGCCATCATGAAAAGGATTTCCAGATGTTCCAGTTTGTTCCCGCTGGCAGTGGCGGCTGCTTTTGGGGTTGTGTCCATTTCCGCACAGGCAGAGCGCGGCTGCCCAAGTGGTTTCAAGCCAGATGGCACGGAACTGATTACCAACGGTGATTTCTCGGCGGGTTATACCGGCTTCACCACTGCGATTCCGTATCAAGCGCCGCTTGGCAGTTATCCATTCGACGATAATTCCAGCAGTTATCCCAACACGGGTATCGGCATTGTTACCGGGCCGATTACGGATGGCGGCTTCATTGAGCAGGCACCTTTCCCGGGAGATGGCATGGTAGCAGCAGCGTCCAGCTGGTTGGCTTATAACGGCAACGATGCCGGGGCACCAACCAGGATCTGGGAACAGCAAGTCACCGGAATCTCTGCCAGCGCGAAATATGCGTTTACTGCCTACTATTCGAATGCGCTCAGGCCTGGCGATCAGGCGACTGACCTGGTGGCGCCCAGGATTGCCTTCTATGCCAATAATGTGCAGGTTGGCGATGCTTTTCCCGTTTGCGATGCTGGTGGTGGGCTCGATCCTGTCGATGCAAGCTGTGTCAATGAGGCGGTTGCTGACAAGTGGCGGCAACTGGGCGTCACCATCACTCCCAGCGCATCATCGCTGACACTTGCAATCCACGATGCACAGATCAAAAGCGCTGGAGGCAATGATTTCGCCATGACTGCGGTCAGCCTGCAACGTTGCGTGCCCACTGGACTCGATAGCGATGGTGATGGCGTTGTCGATAGCATCGATATCGATGACGATAATGATGGCATTCTCGATACCGTGGAGGGCGAGGGCGACTTCGACGGTGATGGTATCGTCAACCGGCTCGACCTCGACGCCGACAATGACGGCCTGCCTGACATCATCGAAGCGCTGGGCAGTGATGCCGATAACGACGGACGCGTGGATGGCTTCACCGACAGCAATGGTAATGGCTATCACGATGCACTCGAAACGACCCCTTGGGCAGTTCCCGACACCGACAACGACGGAGCGCAGGATTTCCTCGATCTCGACAGCGATGCTGACATACAGACAGACCTGGTCGAGTCAGGCGCTGATGATGGCAACGCCGATGGTGTCGTCGATAACTTCAGCGATGCCGATGGGGATGGTTGGGACGATGCGGCTCGCAGCGCCTTTGCGGCCGATTCACTGGTCGACAGCGACAGTAATGGGGTGCCGGACTACCGTCAGGCTGTTGCTGGAGATGGTGCTGATTCGGGCGCAGGCAGCCCGGCCCAAGGAAAAGTGCTGACTCAGCTTGAAGGCGGACTCGGCGGGTTCGGATACCCCGGATTGGCACTATCTGCGCTGGCTGCCTTCCGCTTTCGCAAGCGCAGTGTCGGCCGTGTAAAAAAACGGCGATAAAAGGCCATAAAAGGCTTGAAAAAGCCAAAGGGTGCGACTATTATTCGCATCCTCAGTTGCGGGGTGGAGCAGTCTGGCAGCTCGTCGGGCTCATAACCCGAAGGTCGCAGGTTCGAATCCTGCCCCCGCTACCAATTGTTGGGGCCCCTTTCAGGGGCTTTTTTATTGTCCGTGAGTCCGGTTGCAGACTGGCTTGCGGAGCCGTGTGGTTCAATCGGCAACATCCGCTATCGCTGGTAGGGTGTCGCTGATATGAGAATGATAAAAAAGGGCCCAATGGCCCTTTTTTTGTTTGGAAAATTCGTTTGACTGATATCGAAACACTGGAAGCCCTGATCGAACCCGTTGTCACCAGCTTCGACTGTGAGTTGTGGGGTATCGACTATCGACCGATGAACAAGTCGGCGCTGCTACGCATATTCATTGATCGTCCGGGCGGGGTGACGCTGGATCACTGCTCGCAGATCAGCTATCAACTCAGTGGTCTGCTGGATGTGGAAGACCCGATCAAGGTTCCCTATACACTGGAAGTGTCATCACCGGGCATCGATCGCCCGTTATTGCGACTGGAACACTACCGCGACAATATCGGTCACGATGCCAAGGTCCGTTTGAAATGGCCGATCGACGAAAGCCGTAACTTCCGTGGCGTAATTGCGGCGGTGGAAGGTGAGGAAATCACGATGCAAGTGGAAGACAGGGAAATCTCCTTTCCGTTCGAGGCCGTATCGCGGGGAAGGTTGCTTGTCGACGTGCAGTTTGGAAATAAAGGTAAGGCGCGATGAATAAAGAGATTTTGATGGTTGTTGATGTCGTATCCAATGAAAAGGGCATCGACAAGGAAATTATTTTCGAGGCGCTCGAAGCCGCACTCGCGTCTGCCACCCGAAAAAAGCATGGCGGCGAAATAGATGCGAAAGTCGTGATCGATCGCCAAACCGGCAGCTACGAGACGTTTCGGGTCTGGAAGGTGGTCGACGATGAAGACCCTGAGTTCGAATCGCCGAAAACGCAGATCCTGTATAGCTATGCCAAGGAGAAGAACCCCGATATCGAGGTGGGCGATTACATCCAGGAGCCGATCGAGTCGGTTGAATTTGGACGCATCGCGGCACAGACAGCCAAACAGGTCATCATGCAGAA
>CAZQXF010000197.1:0-5516 GCA_964596975.1 uncultured Thiotrichales bacterium
AAACAATATCCTCGACGGAGAGCTGAGTTGGACCATTCTCAGGCGCAACATTGGCCCACGGATCGAGCATAAAACAAGCCTCTGGATCACCACCGTCGTCTGCCGCTAATCCCTCCTCCGGGAATTCTTTCGGCAACTGCCCTTGGAACAAGTCACGCTCGTTGATCAACCCAACACTGCCAAACCCGCCTGAAGCCTTGGGGTAAGTCAGCTTAACCTCAATTTTCGGCGGTAACGAGGTATCATCCGGAGATGACCCAGATGCAGCCGCCGCCATCGCGTCCAGATCCATGATGCACACATTTGCGCGCAAGGCATCGTGCTCGCTGCCGCTGGGTCCACCATCAGTACCCCCATTGTCAGCATCTGGAATCCATACACGATCGGGGGTGATGTCGAGGCGAGTGATATCCACACCATCCAGCCCGTCTAGGACATCCGGCTCGAAAAAGCCGAACAGTTGCATCAGACCCTTTCCCCGTCCTTCCGCATCGAACTTCATTGGGTCGAATCTCACCGGGTCATTGAAATCAACTTTCTGGGAGCCTTCATTCTCCTCTTCTACATTCATGACCGAACGCAGCTTGTTTCCGGTGAATTCTTCGAACATCTCCGGAACGAGTTTATCCGTCACAAAAATCGTGAAAACAATTCCCTGTGGCACGGAGAACGCCGTATCAGGATTGATCTCTGCATTTTTCCATTGTTCAGCCGGAAAGGCGACTGAAATCACGCCTGGAATTTCGGCGAGCATTTTTCTTTCTTCGTCCGTGATCGTGCCACCCAACTGCTTCGCTTCGAGATCATAGATCCGGTTCAAAAGCGTCGAAAATGCATCCGCCGCCTTGCCATTATCAAGACCCAGCTCCTCCAGTCCAACCCCGACGCTCGGATCGAGAGAGAGCCCCGCATAGACCGACTGAAACAACTCGCCCAGAGAAACTTCGACGCCTTCGACATAACGATCGGCAAAGAAGTCGACGATAAATTTTGGCGCGTCATCGTCGAGCAGCTTGCCGAATATCTTTTTGACCAGGGCTTTCTTGCCTTCGCCATCATTGGTATCGATGTTCTTCAGCTCACGGATTTCTATCTCTACCTTGACTGCATCAACCTTGGTGGCAACTTCCTCGCTGGAGAGCAGCGCACCGGAGACCTCTTCGAGACTTTCGTTCTCGGCGAATTGCAGATTTTCGTCCTGAGCCAATACAGCGACACTATCGACATAGTTACCCTCCGCATCCTTGGGTGCCTCACCAAGCACGGAAGGAACTTGTACCGCGCCGCTTTCAACCAGCGTCTCGACAGTTTGCTTGACTGACTTGATAATGTCCTTGACGACTTCGGGGTCGATCTCCTTGCCTTCGGTGGCTGACAGAACAGCCTTGACGATGGCATCCACCACTACCGTCGATTGCGGTGAAATCTCTTCAGCGTTGGCTTGGGCCGCCCCCTCGGGGATATCGACATTGACCTTCATTTCGATCGCTTTATTGCCATCGAGCAGGCGTACATACTTGACGACGTAGGTATTACCATCCGCAACACCGTCGCAGAAGTATTTCGGGTCGCCATTGGCATTTTCGTCATTGCTGAACTTGCAGTTGATGCCAGTATCCTGCAACTCGCCATCGGCAGAAACGGCAAACAATTTCACCACAGCGTTGCCCGCTGTCTCTGTTCCGGCACGTGGCTGGACAAACGCGCTCCGCGTTGAGATCCGTGCACTTTTCGGCGCCTGCTGGGAAGGCTCGATCGCAGCTGCGTCCAGTCCTACCAGGGATGAGAGCGCCACAGCACCTTCGATGAGTGACGATCCTGAAAATGGGTTTTCGGCGGATTGCTGCGTCGTGTCACCGCCGGACTGTGCATTACCTTCGCTCGGCGTATCAGACTCGGGAAGATTGTTTTCAATGGCTCGCTCGATCGAGTCACCAAGGCCACCGGCACCATCCCCACATCCAGCCAGCAATACCGCAGATGAAATCATCGCAGCCAGCAATCTTTTTGTTGGTAGTTGTTTCAATGTACTTCTCCATTTCCATTATTATTGTTCGCATGCCGTCGCAACATTCCTTCGACTCGCAGGCCCGCGTTCATGGTGGCGATCAGCTCAGGCCTTCCTGAAACCCTGTCCACATTTCTTCAGGACTTTCCCTTGTCCACCCAGTTTGGCTCATGCCATATCGCCCAAAGCTGTGCAGATCCCATGCCAGGACACGCGAGCGAAAAAAGCGCAAGCCATCACCGAAGGATGTGGGCAAGCCAATAAAGAACGCCAACTGAAGACAACTAAACCATTGAAGACGCTAGCGGCACGGGGTTAGTGGGAGAGAGACAACAAGCCGACGACGCGATTTCTCCGCCGATGACGCGCCTGCCATATTGGGATTGCTGTCGTTTATTGCTGTAAACTTCCGTGCTTGTGGCCGATGAGCAGACGTGGAACCGCATCCCCCGCGTTCTCACTCATTCGTAGGTCGGGCAGGAGTTTTCCGGTAAACGATCGCATGCTCACATTTATTGACAGTTATTCTTCAACCTCGCAAGCCGGACACCACATGAATTCGATCATCCGCATCATTGTTTTTCTCTCCCTGTTCATCACGATGGGATTGGCAGCGGCACAGACAAGCATCCAGCGCGGCAACGGCGCTGAACCAGAAACGCTCGACATCCATAAATCATCGGGCGTTCCCGAGGCCAATATCCAGCGCGATTTGTTCGAGGGTCTGATTGCCGAGGCTGCGGATGGGAGCCCGATTCCGGGGGTAGCCGAATCATGGTCCGTCAGCGACGATGGACTCATCTACCGTTTCCAGCTGCGCGATGACGCGCGCTGGTCGAATGGCGAGCCAGTCACTGCTGGAGACTTCGTGTTTGCATTCGAGCGCGCACTGAATCCAAAAACGGCATCGGACTATGCTTTTATCCTCTGGCCAATCAAGAACGCAGAGCGATACAGTAAGGGTGAGATCGATGATCCGGCACAACTGGGGATCGAGGCGCTCGACGACAGCACACTGAAGATCACGCTGGCATCGCCCACCCCCTATTTTCTCAGCCTGCTGACGCACCACATGGCCTACCCCGTATCACGCAAGGCGATCACGACCTATGGTCGGCAGTGGACGCGCCCCGGAAAACTGGTCAGCAACGGCGCCTACCAACTGGCCGAATGGCAGCCGCAGTCACATATTCTGCTGAAAAAAAACCCCCACTTTCACGACGCCAAGCACGTCACTGTCGACACGATCCGCTACTTGCCCACCGAGGACAAGAATGCCGAACTCAGACGCTTTCGCGCTGGCGAGCTGGACATCACCGAGGACGTTCCCTCTTCCCAGATCCCCTGGATACGAAAAAACCTCGCTGACAGTTTTCACAGTACGCCCTATATCGGTACCTACTATCTGGCGTTCAACTTCACCACCGAACCATTTGCCAGCCAGCCGATGTTACGCCGGGCGCTGGCACTGGCCATCGACCGGGAGCTGCTGACCAGCAAGGTCACGAAAGGCGGCGAGATTCCCGCGCTCGGCTGGGTGCCACCCGGCGTCGATCACTATGAACCACAGGCGATGAACGCAGCCGGACTGGAGCAGAAAGCGCGGGAAGCACAGGCGAGAATGCTCTACCAAAAAGCTGGCTACGATCGTGGCCAACCATTGACAGTGGAACTGCTCTACAACACCAGCGACAACCACAAGAAAATCGCCATTGCTGTCGCCGCGATGTGGAAGAAAGTCCTTGGCGTCAAGACCCGGCTACGCAACGAGGAGTGGAAAGTCTATCTCGACTCGCGCAAGAAACGGGATTTCCAGATCATCCGCGCCGGCTGGATTGGCGACTATAACGACGCCTACACCTTTTTGAGCCTGTTCAAATCCGACGTGGGACAGATGAACCCCTCAGGCTATGCCAATGCCGAATACGACGCGCTGATGAAAAAGGCAGAATCGACCATCAACCCCGACCGCCGAGCCGAACTGATGCAGCAGGCCGAAGCAAAGTTGCTGGAGGACCTGCCATTCATCCCGCTCTACTACTACACCACCCAGCACCTCGTCAGCCCATCCATCGAAGGCTGGCAAGACAATGTCATGGATGTACATCCCAGTCGTTTTCTGCGCAAGAAGCCCTGAGCCTGCTCGCGATTGCGCTAACGCTTGGAGTACACTGAACCCACTCAAACAACATTGTCAGCCGGACATGGAACAACGCCTGCAGCAACGCATGGGACAATTTCAACGCGCTTTGGCCCGTTTGGAAGACGCCTGCGCCCAACCCGAGAACGAGTTCATTCGCGATGCCGTGATACAGCGCTTCGAATTCACCTTTGAACTCGCCTGGAAGATGCTCAAGCAGCGGCTAAGCAGCGAAGGGCTCGAAGCCAACAGCCCCGCACAATCCATCCGCCAAAGCATCGCCGCGGGTCTGCTCGACAACGGCAACCAGTGGACCCAGATGCAAAAAACCCGCAATCTCACCAGCCATACCTACGACGAAACCATGGCGCAACAGGTTTATTCGTTTGTCTGCCAGCAAGCCATGCCGCTGTTCCGCCAACTGGCCGAAACCAGCCGCAAATGGTAGCTGCCCCCAAACCCAACGCCGCTTTCGGGCTGTCGACCACTGTGCTTTCTTTGCTACAAGATATTTTTGGCCGATTTCCCGCAATCGATAAAGTGGCCATCTACGGCTCCCGCGCGCGCGGTGATTTCCGCCCCGGTTCCGACATCGACATAGCCGTATTCGCCCCTGAACTGAGTGAACAGCAACTGGCAGCGTTGTGGCTCGCGCTCGAAGAATCTCCCATCGCCTTCCCGATGGATCTGGTGCACTTCGACCAGCTGGAGAATCCGGAACTGAAAAAAGCCATCGAGCGCGAAGGCGTGGCGATCTACCCGCAGGGCTGATCGGGTAGAATATCGGCCCAACCCAGCTACCACACCACCGCCTTGCTCCACTACACACTCAAACGCCTGGCCGGTACCATCCCGACGCTTTTTCTGATCGTCACGATCGCGTTCTTTCTGATCCGGCTGGCCCCCGGCGGACCATTCGACCGGGAGCGGCCAGTACCTGCGCAGATCGCGGCGAATCTGGACGCGGCCTACCATCTGGATGAGCCATTGCCGATGCAGTACCTCCACTATCTGGGGAATCTGCTGCGCGGGGATTTCGGGCCATCGTTCAAGTATCAGG
The DNA here is from genome assembly GCA_964596975.1 of uncultured Thiotrichales bacterium. Lineage (GTDB taxonomy): Bacteria > Pseudomonadota > Gammaproteobacteria > UWMA-0217 > UWMA-0217 > JALSHZ01. The sequence goes on from CAZQXF010000197.1 coordinate 5,209, forward strand.
ACTATACGGTGACGGAACTGATCTGGCAGGGCTTTCCGGTGTCGCTGAAACTGGGCGCAATGGCGATGGGGGTCGCACTGCTGCTGGGCGTCGTACTCGGGACGATAGCGGCATTACGCCAGAACCACCTGAGCGATTATCTGGTAATGACAACGGCGATGACCGGCATCGTCGTACCCAATTTCGTCCTCGCACCGGTATTGGGGCTGGTGTTCGGCATCCATCTGGGCTGGTTACCGGTGGGCGGCTGGGGCGATGCGATGCGCTACAGCATTCTCCCCGTCACCGCGCTGGCCCTGCCCCAGGTG
>CAZQXF010000198.1:0-5506 GCA_964596975.1 uncultured Thiotrichales bacterium
GTGATGCATTGAAAGCTGCGGATGATGGGGCGGCGCAGCTGTCAGAACCTGCTGTACCACGCAATATGCGCATGGCGCGTCAGATGGGGCTCGCAGCGCCGCTGCCACCCGAGCAGATCGTGACGGACATCGATGCCACCGTTGAGATTTGCGTCAACCGCTATGAGCGCCTCGAAGCGTTGCCTTTCGACAAGATTGTTCCTGCTATTGTTGCCTATCAGGTCAAGCGCTGGCGACGGAAACGGCGTTCGGACCCACCCCCCGACACACCGTCGGATGAGTGATGCGCCTGCGGCGCTGAGCCGACGTCTCGGATTCTGGCTGCTCGCGTTCTACGGCCTGGGCAATATACTCGGCGCGGGTATCTATGTGTTAGTGGGGCAGGTGGCGGGTCAGGCTGGGTTCTATGCGCCGCTGTCCTTCGTTGGTGCTGCGGTGGTCGCTGGCTTCACGGCGCTCACCTATGCCGAGTTGTCAGCACGCTTTCCGGTTGCCGCCGGTGTTGCCGTCTATGTGCATGAAGGTTTCGGTATTCGTTCAGTCTCGCTGGCTGTCGGCGTCATCATGGCTGTGGCCGGGATGTTCTCGGCCGCCACTTTGTCGCGCGGTTTCGCTGGCTATGCCGAGGTATTCCTGGCTTGGCCCGAATGGCAGTTGATCGCGTTGCTCGTCAGTGTGCTGACCGCGCTGGCTATCTATGGCATTGCCGAATCGGTTCGCGTCGCGGCATTGTTCACGCTCGCGGAACTGGGTGGCCTGCTGCTGATCATCTTTGTTGGACTGCCGCAACTCGACCGGCTGCCCGAGTTGCTCGATGCCGCGCCGTCGCTGGCAGAGACGACGACCTGGAGTGGGATATTCCTTGGTGCCTTTCTCGCCTTTTATGCGTTTCTTGGCTTCGAAGATATGGTCAATGTGGCCGAGGAAGCAAGGAACCCGCAACGTGACATGCCGCGTGCCATTATCTTTTCGCTGCTGGTGGCGATGCTGCTCTACGCGGGTGTTGCCGTGGTGGCCGTGGCAACGCTCAGTCCGGCGGAAATGGCGGCCACCGAGGCACCATTGGCCGAAGTCTATCGGCGCGCTACCGGCAGCGATCCCCACATCATCACCGCCATTGCACTGTTTGCCGTGGTCAACGGTGCACTGGTGCAGATTATCATGGCTGCCCGCGTATTCTACGGCATGGCCCGTCGTGGCTGGCTGCCGGGCTGGCTTGCTTATGTAGGGCGGCGTACTCGCACGCCAGTGGTCGCGACACTGCTGGTTGGGGCGACGATTCTGCTGCTGGCGCTGATTTTTCCGCTACTGCGGCTGGCTGAATTCACCTCGTATCTGATTCTGGCGATATTCATGCTCGTCAATATTGCGCTGCTGCGCATCCGCCAACGGCCTGCTCCCGAGAATGTCCGCGTCTATCCCGCCTGGGTGCCCATCGGTGGTGTGATCGGCTCGGCGGCTTTGCTGTTGGCGCAGCTGTTCTTTTCGTAACTCAAGTTTCGGAGTCCATTCTTGAGTTCACGGATTTGATCAACACCCTAACGGACACTTTTCCGGTAGGGTGGAGCGTGCCCACCATTGCCGGGTTTTCGGTGAGCACCTGATCGGCGCTCACCCTACGGGTTCGATAGTCGGCAGGTTGGGCAAAGCGCAGCGTGCCCAACAAAGGCCTTGGTGTTGTACCTCGCCGTGGTTGTTGGGCACGGCCCTAATCAACAGAGGTGTCAAGCCATGCGGCGATACGCGGCTGGCTTATTCCCAGTTCCCGCAGCAGCTTTTCCAGCCGCTTCTGATCCGCTTTGTCCCGATGCAGTGGGTGGGTGACCTCATCTTCGTCGATATCGCAGACAATCCTTGTCAACTGCCGTGAGAGCAATATCGCCTCCCGATGGGTTTCGATCAGTTGTTGTAGCCGTTTTGCACCGCGCAGTTTCGTCCGACCGATCTCCGGTGTGCGCGATAGCAGGTTGTCGATGCAGTCGAATTTCTTTAGCAGTTTCGCTGCGGTAACCATGCCAATGCCGGGTACGCCGGGAATATTGTCAGCACTGTCGCCGGCGATGGCGAGTACGTCGGCCATCTGGTCGGGGCGGACGCCGAATTTCTTTTCGATGTCTTTTGCGGTGCGGCGCAGGTTTTTGCCGTATTCCCACCACAAATCATTTTTTCCGATCAGTTGGGCGAGGTCTTTGTCGCCAGTGATGATGTGTACCTTGGCACCGTCTTTTTGGGCGCGCATGGCCCAGGTGCCGATGATGTCATCCGCCTCGTGAAAACGGCTGGCGGCATGGCGCAGGCCGAGGGCGTCGATGAATTCCCGGCAGTAGCCGAACTGCCGTTTGAGTTTTTCCGGCGCCGGGTCGCGATTGGCCTTGTAGGCGGGGTAGATTTCCTTGCGCCAGGAGTGTTCCAGGCTTTGGTCGAAGGCGAAGCCGATCTGCGTCGGGTGTTCGTTTTGCAGCAGCGACCAAACGAAATCTATGAAGCCATGAACCGCGTTCACAGGGTTGCCATCGCTGTCGGTAATGCTGTCAGGCAGGGTGTACCAGGCGCGGAAGATATAAATGCTGGCATCGACAAGCCAGACTGTGGCGCGTTGTTCGTGGTTCAAGCTGATGTGCTCTGTTGGGGGCGGGGGTGAATGCTGCGCCAATCCCAGCTTGGCTGACGGACCCTCTCCACGGCGGCGTGCAGAATCTCTTCGACGGCTGCTTTTGTGAGTGAAGCTGGCAGCGCGATGCCGAGGTGGTGCAGCGCCGTGAGCAGATTGTTGCCGCGGCGATTGGGGGCAAGCGGTTGGGCGAAGGTCTGTTTGCTCAGCTTCTGTCCCTGTTCGTTGGTAACCAGCGGCAGATGCAGGTAGTCGGGCGTGGGTAGGCCCAGCAGTTGTTGCAGATGGATCTGGCGCGGGGTGTTGTCGAGCAGATCCTCGCCGCGCACCACTTCGCTGATCGATTGCCAGGCGTCGTCGACGACGACGGCGAGCTGGTAGGCGAAAAAGCCATCAGCGCGTTTGATGACGAAATCCCCGAGTTCTGATGCCAGCCGTTGTGCATAGTGGCCACGGCGCAAGTCATCGAAAGCAGTGGGTTCGTCGTGGGTGATTACGCGCCAGGCAGGATTGCGGCCAGCACAAGGGCGAGGGTCATGACGGCACCGGCCGTTGTAGATCATGCCCAGCTCGCCGCGTTTTCCACTTTCCATCACCTGCTTGCGTGAGCAGCAACAGGGGTAGGCCAGCCCGGCATCGATCAGCCACTCCAGCGCAGCCTGGTAGGCATCGAGCCGACTGCTTTGGTAAAGCACCGGGCCGTCCCAGGTCAGGCCGTGAATCTCCAGCGTGCGCAGGATGTCATCCGCCGCGCCGGGGACTTCGCGTGGCGGGTCGAGATCTTCCATCCTCAGCAACCAGCGTCCGTCCTGCTGCCGTGCGCGCAGCCAGCTGCCCACCGCGGCGACCAGAGAACCCAGGTGGAGCTGGCCGGTGGGGGAGGGGGCAAATCGCCCGACATATTGGTATACACTGCGCGCCATGATCAGCTTAAAGAATATCAGCCTGCAACGAGGCAGCAAGCCGTTGTTCAGCGATGTGGATGTCACGCTGCATCCCGGCCAGCATGTTGGCCTGACCGGGGCCAATGGCAGTGGGAAATCGAGTCTGCTTGGCCTGTTGTTGGGCGAGTTCGGCCCCGACAGTGGTGAGCTGTCGATGCCCCCCGGCATCGAAATCGCCCACGTTCGCCAGGAGACAGAGGCGGTGGCGCAGGCAGCGATCGACTATGTCATCGATGGCGATCGTCCGTTGCGCTCGCTGGAGGCGAAAATGGCCACCGCCGAAGGTGAAGCGCTGGCGGCCCTGCATGCCGAGTATGAGGCCATCGATGGTTACACCGCGCGCAGCCGCGCCGGGCGGTTGCTCCATGGTCTGGGGTTTCGTAACGATCAACTCGAGCAGCCGGTGGCCACCTTCTCCGGTGGTTGGCGGATGCGGCTCAATCTCGCGCAGGCGCTGATGTGCCGCTCCGATCTGCTGCTGCTCGACGAGCCGACCAACCACCTCGATATCGAGGCGGTAATCTGGCTGGAGCAGTGGTTGCGTGGCTACCAGGGCACGTTGCTGCTGATCTCGCATGATCGCGAGTTTCTCGACAGCGTGGTCAATGTCATCCTCCATATCGAACATGGCCGAATCACGCGCTACAGCGGTAACTACAGCGATTTCGAACGCCAGCGTGCCGAGCAGCTCGCCCAGCAGCAGGCGGCCCATGAACGCCAGCAGAAAGAGATTGCCCACCTGCAATCGTTCATCAACCGCTTCAAGGCCAAGGCGACCAAGGCGCGCCAGGCGCAGTCGCGGGTCAAGGCGCTGGAGCGGATGGAGATCATCACCGCGGCCCATGTCGATACGCCGTTTCATTTTGAATTTTTGCCGATCGAACGTTGTGGTGACCCGCTGCTGGACGTGGATAACGTGCGCATCGGCTATGGCGAGACCACCATTTTGCGTGACGTCTCGCTGCAAATTCGGCCCGGCTCACGGGTCGGCTTGCTCGGTCCCAATGGCGCCGGTAAATCGACGTTGATCAAATTGCTCGCCGGTGAACTGCAACCCCTATCGGGTGAGCTGCGCGCAGGCAACGGATTGAAAATCGGCTATTTCGCCCAGCACCAGCTCGAACAGCTCGATCCAGACGCCTCAGCGCTACTGCATTTTCAGCGCATCGACCCGAAAGCTACCGAGCAGGCGCTGCGCAATCACCTCGGTGGTTTTGGCTTTCATGGTGACCGTGTCGATGAACCGATTGCGCCATTTTCCGGTGGCGAGAAATCGCGGCTGGTACTCGCCATGCTGATCTGGCAACGCCCCAATCTGCTATTGCTCGATGAACCCACCAACCACCTCGACCTGGAAATGCGTCATGCACTGACGATGGCGCTACAGGGCTACGAAGGCGCGATGGTTGTCGTCTCCCACGACCGCCACCTGTTGCGCACCTGTACCGATGAACTCTATTTCGTCCACGACGGTGGCTGTGAACGCTACGAAGGCGACCTTGATGATTACCGCCGTTATCTGGCGGACAAGGAAGCCGCGCTCGCCGTCGATGAAAGCAATGCACCAAGCGACGATAAAACCGATCGCAAACAACAACGCCGCGACGCCGCCGAAAAACGCAAGCGCCTGCAACCGGTCACCCGCGAAGTCAAAAAGTTGGAAAAGCAGCTTGAAAAACAGCAGCAGCGACAAGCCGCAATAGAAACGCAACTGGCCGACCCCGACATCTACCAGAACGACAGCCGCAAAACCGAACTGAAAAATTTGATGCTGGAGAAATCTCAGCTCGATAGCGAAATCGACGCCCTGGAAGAACGCTGGATGGAATTACAGGAAACGCTGGAGCAGATGGGGGTGGGGTAGCCGAAGGCGGATCGAGACAGATGAGGTGCCCAGATCAGTATGATTTCTGCCACCAGACAGGCGAGTCCTCATCTGCAAGTTCGATGC
>CAZQXF010000199.1:0-5480 GCA_964596975.1 uncultured Thiotrichales bacterium
TGCGGGCAAAACCCACGACCCCACCCCTTGACCGGATGGACCACCGCCACACAAAGGTCACGGTACATCCAGAGTTTCCCTGATGTTCGAAAGCATGGATGGAGAAAGCAACCCGCTGATCCAGTTCCGGCCAGCTTATCACGACCTGCTCGACCCAAGCCCTGGTTATGGAGAACACTCCGCCATCGATTTCTTCAATATCACCGCGGGCTGGGATCAGCAGGAAGACAAACCTTTTTTGCGCAATTTCACCCTGCTCGATATTCAGTCACTCGAACCTCGTGATCGTTTTTTCAAACCCATCTCGTGGCGCACACGGGCAAGCTGGGAACGAAAAAACAACAACAGTCATCATCGCTTCACCTTGCTTGGTGGCGGGGGAATGGCATGGCAGGCCCGGCCCCACAGTCCACTGCTTTTTTCGTTTCTTGAAGCCGCGTTGATCGATGACACATCATTGAAAGAGCGCACGACTGTTTTTTTCGGGCCGCGTATCGGCGGGCTTTGGGAGCCTCTTGCGGGATGGCGGATCATGGCCGAACTGGAGGAGCAACGGGATCTGGCCAACAGCAACAATCGTTGGCGTGCGGCACTTCAAAGCAGCCTGGCAGTCAGGGATAACTTGAGCCTCGTCTTGAACGCATCACGTACCAAATACGCGGATCAGCCTCACGACGATCGGTACACGCTTTCCTTGCGAATATATTATTAACCCGGTGCCCTTGAGCGACTGCTGGATGGAAAACACAATAGGAAGAACCAGGAAACCAACATCGTAAAATTCTGTCCAACGCACCAGCAGCGTGGCTGCAAGCTGCTATTCTATACGCTACAAGACACCCAATCATCAGATTCCTCCTCAGGACACAAGCAAGGATCTCCCGATGAACGACACCATCACTGCCACGCCACTCAAGTATCTCGATACCGCGCTGAACCAGCTCAACGAGTTGGGTCTCGTGCCGGAGAAAACCGACGAAGCCCCCATCGTGGCGCTGATCGAGAAGATCTCGGATCTCGATCAGGCCAAGGCCATCGCCATTGCGCGTACCCTCAACCAGGCATCACTGTTCAATGAAGTGGTGCGCGAGCAGATCCAGGCTATGAAAATTGGGCAGCGTTATGAGGATATTGCACAAGCTTTCAGCAGCATCCGCAACGATGCGAAAAGCATGGTCGAGCAGCTGGAAGACGGCAAGATCGATTTTGGCGAGCGGGTGCAGAACGTGTGGATGAAGATTACCCGAGGCGACATCCCGCAACGCTTTCAGGACATCAAGGAGACTTATCTGGAAGTCGCCACCGACACCAACGACCAGATCGAACGCGAGCAGCTTATTCTCAACGCCTACCGTGATTTCCGCGGCGCGCTGAAAGAATCCGAAGTGCTGGCTGCGGATATTCTCAACAAGGCCGAAGCCAAGCTCGATGCGGCAAAAAAGGCGTTGACCGAAGCGGCGCAGGCCATCGAGAACGAAAAGAGTGAAGACCGCGCCGTGCTATCGCGGCTGGAACTGACGCGCGACGAACGTCTGCGCGATCTGCAAAACGCGGACGAACGCTATCAGATCGCCAAGGATCTTTCCGACAATCTCGTCCTCAGCTACAACACCACCGAAACCGTCATGTCACGGCTGGTACAGACCACCGATGCCAAAAAACGCATCTATGCCCAGTCGGTTACCTTCTTTGGCACCAATGAAACCGTCCTCACCGCCTTGAGCGCCTCCTTCACCGGCCTGTCCGGGCTGTATGAAAGCACACAGGCTTTGAAGACCATGAAAGAAGGCATCAGCGACAGCCTGGAAGTGCTGGCCGAAGTCGGCGACAAGGTGCAGGAAGACGCCATTCGCGAAGGCTACGGCCCGACCATACGCGCTGATGCTGTCAAAAAGCTGGTGGATTCCGTGGTCAACTACCAGGAGCGCACCGTCAAGCTGATCGAAGAAATGCGCGAAGCATCGACCCGCAACGCCGAGGAGGTCCGCAAGGCCGTCGAGGATGGCAAACGCCGGCTGGCCGAACTGGCCCAGGAAGGCAACGCGCTGGAAGGCTGAGGACGCCTGCATCATGGGCGACAATCAGCAGGTCGAAATGGACGACATCATGCTCGCCATGGATGTCGTCGATACGCTGCGTCGGCGTCAGGCGCTGGTCGATCACGAACTCGACAGTGCCAGCCGCGAGCAGGAATTGGTGGAAAAGGTCAAATCGATCTATGCCGCCCAGGGTATCGAGGTCAGCGACGAAACCATTGCCGCCGGTGTGCAGGCATTGCGGGATGAACGTTTTGCCTACCATCCGCCGCCCCCTGGTCTGCTGACGCGGTTGGGTCATCTGTACGTCAATCGCGGTAAATGGGGCAAGCGCGCCGGGATCGGGCTGGCAGCACTGCTGGCGGCCTGGGGCATTCACTATGGCACCGTTACCCTGCCGCAGAAAAACGCGGCCAGAGCCGAGGCCGAACAGCTGAATCAGACCATCGCCAGCTCGGCATTGACGATCGATGTCAGCGCCGACCGCTTACAGCGACTACGTACGGAATTGCGGCAACAGCCCGAGTCCAAATCGAAAACGCTGCGCGCCACGGCTGAGGCAACACGCCGCGACGCGAAAGCCGAGCTGAACAAGGCCGAGCAACTCCTCGCTTCGGCGAAAAAACTGGGGCACATCGACAGCCTTCCCGATTCGGCAAGCAACGCCGATAAGCAGCGCGTACAGCAGCAATTGTCTGCACAACAGACATTATTGAAGCAGACGAACACGTTACTCGACAGCAGCGAACAAAAAATCTCCCTACTCGCGACACTCGACCGGCTGCCCGCCGATCTCGACCGCTACCAGCAAGCAATCGACGATATCGCCAAAGAAACAAAAGCGAAAAAGCTGGCAACACAACTGCATCAGGCTGGCGTGACCGCACTGCAAAAAGGCGATATCGATACCGCACGCATCCGGCTGTCCGACCTCAAGGATCTGCTCGATCAATTGCAGCAGGACTATGTGCTGAAAATCGTCTCACGCCCCGGCGAACGCAGTGGTATCTGGCGTTATCCCGAAGCCAATTCCAAGGCGCGCAATTACTACCTCATCGTCGAGGCTATCGACAGAAAAGGCCGCAAGCTGAAACTCCCGGTCACCTCCGAAGAGGATGGCAAAATCCGTGAGGTCAGCAAATGGGCTGTGCGCGTCGGTGCATCCGCCTACAACAGGGTTGCCGCCGACAAGCAGGACGACGGCATCATTCAGAACAACATCGTCGGCATCAAACGTGCTGGATACCTGAAGCCGGAGTACCAGATCAACACCACCGGCCAGGCAATAACGCAGTGGTAGCGCCATGACAACCGGCAGAGAGATTCTCGGCATACTCGACAGCAACCTCCAGCATGCGCGGGCGCAAATACAGGATTTTGAAGCGCGCACCAAGCAGAGCAGCGAACAACTCGCGGCCGTTCGCCAACGCGAATCCGCACTCTACCGCGCACTGGCAAAACTGCGTATTGACGACCTGCGACTGCAACAGTTCCACGACACGCTGGACCGCGCAGAACAACAGGCACAATCGTTACTGGAAGAACGCAACAATGCCATTGCCGAACTGGCAGTCCGGCTGGCTGAGTCACAACAACGTCAGACACAGCTTGAACAGCAGCGGCAAACGCAGGCTGAACAACTGGAGCAGGCCACGCTGGCATTGAGCGAAAAGCTCGATCACGTCCATGCCGCACTGGAAGACGATGCCGACTACCGCGCCCAGCAGGAAAAAACCCAGCAAGCCATCGACACGCTGAGCGCTGCGGATGAAAAAACATTGCAAGCCGAGCGCGACCGTCAGGAAAAGGGTAAACCCTTTCGTGACGATGCGCTGTTCATGTACCTGTGGCAACGCCACTACGGCACCTCGGAATACCGTGCCAACCTGGTCGCCCGCTTTTTCGATCGTCTGCTGGCTGGGCATATTCGCTACGAAGCGTCGCGCCAGAACTACCACCGCCTGCTGGAAATACCCAAACGTCTGCGTGAACACACGGACAAGCTCAAAGCTGCCGTGGAGACGGAAATGGATATTCTGACGGGCATGGAGCAACAAGCGGAACAAGCAGCCGGCATCGCCGATGATGAGGAAAAGGTCGCCACTGAGAAATCTGCTCTCGAAGCACTCGACGAGTCCATTGACGAAGAGGTACGCCAATACCAGTCCCTGCTATCCGAGCGGGAACAGTTTACTGCTGGGCAAGACCCCCTGTTTCAGCAAGCAATCAAAACCCTGGTGACCAATTTCCGTGCCGAGCCGATTCCCGAGTTGCGACGTGATGCAGCAATGACCGAAGGCTACGAGGACGATTCCCTGGTCAGCGAACTGGCGGAACTGCGCCACCGAAAAAATGCGCTGCAGGAAATGATCGAGGAACACCGCAACGCGCATCAGCAGCAGACCCTGCGCTTGCAGGAGCTGGCCGATATCCGCCGCCGCTTCAAGCAATACGACTACGACGCGGCCAATTCCCGCTTTACCGACGCCGACTCGATCGAGCTGCTGCTGCGCGAATTCCGCCACGGACAGATCACGGCAACCCGGCTATGGCGCGCACTGGAACGCGCCCAGCGCTTTATTCGCTATGCCCGTCAACCTTCCATCGGCAGTATTGGCTTCCCGCGCGGGCTGCGCCTGCCGGGCGGACTCAACCTGCCTTCAGGCGGTGTTCGCCTGCCACGGGGCATTCGTTTCCCCGGTGGTTTCGGTGGCAGCGGGCGTAGCGGCGGCATCCGCTTCCCGACCGGAGGTGGAGGCGGCGGCTTTCGCACGGGCGGTGGATTTTGAGCAGCGATCAACACATTGCCGACAGCACAAGGTGCTGGGTCGAAAGCATCGTCATCGGACATAACTTTTGCCCTTTCGCCAAAGCCGCGCTCGATGCGGGGCGCGTCCGTTTCGCTATCAGCCATGCCAGCGACCTCGAAGCGGCACTGCAGGATCTGATCAGTGAATGTGTTCGCCTCGACGACAGCGCGGACATCGAAACCACACTGGTCGTCTATGCCGATGCCTTCTCAGCGTTCGATGATTTTCTCGATCTGATCGATCTGGCCAACAGACTGCTGGAGATGCAGGGGTACGAAGGCACTTACCAGCTCGCCCATTTTCATCCCGACTACTGCTTCGAAGGCAGCAACGAGGACGACCCGGCCAACTACACCAACCGCTCGCCCTGCCCTACCCTACATATCATCCGCGAGGCCAGCCTGGAAAAAGCCATCGCCAGCTACCCGCAAGCCGAAAAAATCCCGCAAAACAACATCGAACTGGCACGCAAGCTGGGCAGCGAGCGGCTCGCAACCGAACTTGAACGCTGCATCAAACGCTAGCCTCAGCGAGCGGGCTGAGGCACAGAAGCACTCACTGATCGCATGCCGGATCGAACACGGCCAATTCATGATTTTCCATTTTCCCCTTGAAGGCCAGCTTGTGCGCTATG
>CAZQXF010000200.1:0-5475 GCA_964596975.1 uncultured Thiotrichales bacterium
TATCCTTGATCTTTTGCAGCCCGACACGCTCGACCCATGGTGCGGTACGTTCGAGGTAGTGTGCATCTTCACGATACAGCTGGCAGAAAGCGCCACACCATTCCAGCACCTCTTCTTCGGTATCAACCTTGGTCAGAAAATCGGTCACGCGCACCTTGATGCCGCCGTTGCCGCCGATATGCAGCTCGTAGCCCGAATCGACGCAGACCACGCCAAAATCCTTGATCGTCGCTTCAGCGCAATTCCGCGGGCAACCCGAGACCGCCAGCTTGAATTTATGCGGCATCCAGGAACCCCAGGTCAGCTCTTCGAGTTTGACGCCAAGGCCGGTGGAGTCCTGCGTTCCCATACGGCACCAGGTTTTGCCGACACAGGTTTTGCAGGTCCGCATCGCCTTGCCGTAGGCGTGACCTGAGACAAAACCGGCTTCTGAGAGATCTTTCCACATCGCCGGCAGATCCTCTTTTTTGATGCCGAACATGTCGATGCGCTGACCGCCGGTGACTTTCATCTCCTTGACATCGTATTTTTCCGCGACATCGGCAATCGCGCGTAGCTCCTGCGGCGTACACAGCCCACCAAACATCCGTGGCACGACCGAATAACTGCCGTCTTTCTGAATATTGCCGTGAGCCCGTTCATTGATGAAACGTGACTCGGGATCGTCGTAGCCGGGATATTCGCAAAGCAGATAGTAATTCAGTGCGGTGCGGCAAGCGGCGCAACCATCAGGCGTTTTCCACTCCATCATCTGGCGAATTTCTTCCTGTGACTTCAGACCATGTTCGCGGATGGCCTCGCGGACTTCATCATGACTGTAATCGGTACAGCCACACATCGGCTTTTTGCTCGGCGCTTCGGAATAGTCACCACCCAAGGTATGCGCCAGCAGGGATTCGACCAGGCCAGTACAGGAACCGCAGGAAGCCGACGCCTTGGTGTGGGCGCGCACGTCTTCCAGCGTAAAGAGTTTCTTGTCGGTGATCGCCTGCACGATCTCGCCTTTGCAGACACCGTTACAGCCACAAATCTCGGCATCGTCCGGCATTGCGGCCACCCGGGTTTCGTCACCGTGACCAGCATCCCCGAGGTGCGCCTGACCGAACAAAAGCGTATTGCGGAAATCTGATACATCGGTGCCATCGCGCATCAACTGGAAGTACCAGGTGCCATCGATGGTATCGCCGTAGAGCACTGCTCCGACAATGACATTGTCTTTGAGCACCAGCTTTTTATAGGTGCCACCGGCAACATCGTGGAACAGCAGCTCTTCGGTGGTCTCGTCACCATGAAAATCGCCGGCGGAAAAGAGTTCGATACCGGTGACCTTGAGCTTGGTCGACGTCACCGTGCCTTCGTAGCGGGCAATACCGAACTCGGCAAGGTGATTTGCCGCAACCTTGGCCTGTTCGAACAGCGGCGCCACCAAACCGTAGGTCACGCCACGATGCTGCACACACTCACCGACCGACCAGATACGGGGATCGAAGGTCTGCATGGTGTCGCTGACAACAATGCCACGCTCACAGTGCAAGCCGGCTTTTTGCGCCAGCTCGATATTGGGTTTGATACCGACCGCCATGACCACCAGATCGGCCTCGATCTCATCGCCATTGGTAAAACGCAGACCGGTCACGCGATCATCACCGAGAATCTCCTCGGTGGCATGATCCATGAGGAATTTCATGCCCCGGTCTTCCAGCGACTGTTGCAGCATTTTTGCGGCTGGCTTGTCGAGCTGACGCTCCATCAGGGTGTCGAGCAGATGCACCACGGTGACATCCATGCCCTGCTTCATCAGGCCGTTGGCTGCTTCGAGACCAAGCAGACCACCACCGATCACGACCGCCTTTTTGTACTGCTGCGCTGCCTCGATCATCATGTCCACATCGGCCACGTCACGGAAACCGATGACGCCGTACTTGTCAGCCCCAGGCAGTGGCAGCATGAACGAGGTGGAGCCCGTTGCGATGATCAGCCGATCGTAAGGGACGACGGTACCGTCCTCGGCGACAACCTCGCGCCGTGCCCGATTGAGTTCGACAACCTTCTTGCCCTTTTCGAGCTTGATATTGTTGTCGGCATACCACTGCTCATCATTGAGCATGATCTCGTCGAGCGTCTTCTCGTTGGCCAGCACCGGCGACAGCATGATGCGGTTGTAGTTGCCATAAGGCTCTTCACCAAAAACGGTGATGTTGTATTTCTCCGGCGCGAGCTTGAGCAGCTCCTCGATGGTGCGCATGCCGGCCATTCCGTTTCCAATCAGGACGAGGTTTTCTTTCATTTGAACTGACTCCAGACAGTCTCATTAATACTATGCAAGCACCTCATGCAACAGTCGTGCCAATATAGAACACACCTCTTATAAACAATCACTTGCCCCTTGATCAGCCACAAATTCATCGCCGATACCGAAGCCCTGAGCCCTGCTGTCGACCGCGATCGCACCATCATGGTGCGACGCTTGGCAACCACCGCGCCAGCATGGTGCATACCCCGCGATTGCGCCGTAAAACAACTCAAAATCGTGTGGATATTGCGTTAAAACCGCGACTTTCATCGTTGGCACGGTAGTTGCTGAAGCTATCACTGAAAGGCCCATTTTTTCAGGAGAACCCGCATGGCTGAACGACTCAACATATTCAACCTGTCCAAACCCAATATTCGCATTCTTCACTACACCTGGTTTGCGTTCTTCATGACCTTCGTTGTCTGGCTCGGGCTCGGGCCAATGATGCCGTTTATCAAGGAGGCGCTGGACCTGACCGACCAGCAGGCCAAGGTGCTGCTGATTCTCAACGTGGCGATGACCATTCCTGCACGTATTATCGTCGGTATGCTGGTGGACAAATACGGCCCACGCATCATGTTTTCGAGCATTCTGATTCTGGGCGGCGTAATCAGCATTGCTTTTGCCTGGGCGGATGACTACGAGACACTGGCGGTGCTGCGCTTTCTGTCCGGATTCATCGGCGCCGGCTTCGTCGTCGGCATTCGCATGATCAGCGAATGGTTCCCGGCCAGACAAACTGGCACGGCACAAGGCATCTACGGTGGCTGGGGTAACTTCGGTTCGGCCGGCGCTGCCATGACACTGCCGTTTATCGCGGCCAACTTCGGCGGCGATGATGGCTGGCGCTATGCCATCACCTTCGCCAGCGTCGCCGCCATGGCCTATGGCGCGCTGTACTACTTCATCGTCTCCAATACACCGAAGGGCTCGACCTACTTCAAGCCCAAGAAAAGTGGTGGCATGGAGGTCACCAGCGTCGGCGACCTGATCATCTACATGCTGATGAACATTCCGCTGTATGCCGCGCTGGCATTACTGACATGGAAACTATCACCGGTGAAGATGGGCCTGATCAGCAGCGCAATGGCCGATATCGTCTACCTGGTACTTGGGGCGCTGTTCCTGTTCCAGACCTGGAAGATCTGGAGCATCAACAAGCACATCGTCAAAGAGCCCGTACCCGAGCTGCATCGCTACAAATTCAAGCAGGTGGCGATTCTCGACTGGGCCTATCTGGTTACCTTCGGCACCGAACTGGCAGTGGTTTCGATGCTGGCCATGTTCTATGTTTCGTGGTTCGATCTGCCGAAAGTATCGGCGGCACTGCTGGCCGGGATCTACCCCTTCATCAACCTGGTTGCCCGCCCGGGCGGTGGCTGGATCAGCGACAAGATCGGCCGCAAACTGACGCTGATGATTGTCTTTGCCGGCATCACCGCCAGCTTCATCGCGCTGGGTTTCGTCAATAAGGACTGGCCTGTGATCATGGTCGTCGGCCTGACCATTGTCGGCGGCATCTTCTCCAAGGCCGGCTCGGGCGCGGTCTACGCCATGGTGCCACTGATCCAGCGCCGCATGACCGGGCAGATCGCCGGCATGGCCGGTGCCTTCGGCAACGTTGGCGCAGTGATGTTTCTGACCGTCAACTCACTCGTCGATTACGATCAGTTCTTCATGTTCATCGGCATGGTATCGGCCTTCGTTTTCTTCCTGATCGTCGTGTTCCTCGATGAGCCGGAAGGTCAGATGGCGGAAGTGCTGCCTGATGGCACGGTCGAGATGATCGACGTAAAGTAGATGGATGCAGGCTGAGTTACCCCCTCCCTCGGGCACTACACGAGAGAGGGGGCGATACGCGAACATCAACCTCGCAACCCAACATCAGGAAATCAACCAGTGAGCAACAACCTCCAGATCTCCCTCGGCCAAAGCTCCATCGCCGGCGCCAAGGATGATAACGAGGACTTCCACGGCGCCTATATTCCCACAGACAAACAGCTCGACGAAAAGGGAATTGCCATCGCCATTGCCGACGGCATGAGCGGCAGCGATGGTGGCAAGGAAGCCAGCCAGCTCAGCATCAAGCAGTTTCTGTCGGACTATTACGCCACCCCGGAGTCATGGACCGTCAAACATGCCGTGAACAGGGTGATGACGACGCTCAACAGCTGGCTCTACAGCCAGGGACAAGAGCGCTACGGTTCTGCCAAGGGCTTGGTGACAACATTCAGCGCGATGATTCTGAAGTCGCAAACGGCCTATCTGTTTCATGTCGGTGACAGCCGGATCTATCGTTACCGCGACGGTAAGCTGGTGCAACTGACCAACGATCACCGCATCTGGATCAGCAACGACCGCGACTACCTGAGCCGTGCGCTGGGCATCGATACACACCTGGAGATCGACTATCGGCATACGCTGATGCAAGAACGCGATCTCTACTTCCTCAGTACCGATGGCGTCCACGATTTCCTCACCGACAGCGAGCTGCGGCAACTGATCGAACGTTACAAGGGCGACCTCGATCAGCTGACCGACGAAGTGGTAGCGGCGGCACGCGCCGGTGGCAGCGACGACAATATCACCTGCCAGGCCGTGCGTATCGAGTCACTGCCACGTGCCGACAAGAATGAGTTCTTCGAGAAACTCACGCGCCTGCCTTTTCCGCCTGATCTGAAAGCCGGCAATATTCTCGATGGATTTCGCATTATCCGCGAACTCAATGCGACCTCCCGTAGTCAGGTCTATCTGGCGGAAACCACCGACGGTGATAAACGCCAGGTGGTCATCAAGACGCCATCGGTGAACTATCAGGATGACCCCAGCTATATCGACCTTTTTCTGCATGAAGAGTGGGTGGCAAAGCGGCTCAACTCGCCACATCTGATCAAGGTCTGCCCGCTGCAGAAACCGCGCACCTTTCTCTATACCGTGGTGCAGTATGTCCAGGGGCAGACACTCAGCCAATGGATGCTGGACAACCCGAAGCCTTCGCTGCCTCAAGTGCGCGGCACGGTCGATCAGATCGCTCGCGGCCTGCGCTGCATGCACCGGATGGAGATGATTCATCAGGATCTGAAACCCGACAATATCCTCATCGACAAGAACAATACGCTGGTGATCATCGATTTCGGCTCCACCAAGGTTGCCGGGCTTGCCGAAGTGCAGTCGGTGCTCGA
>CAZQXF010000201.1:0-3918 GCA_964596975.1 uncultured Thiotrichales bacterium
TACCAAAGAGGCGCTGGAGAAACTGGGTCGGCCGATCAATGTGATCGAAGGTCCGCTGATGGATGGCATGAATGTCGTCGGTGATCTGTTCGGTGCCGGCAAGATGTTTCTGCCCCAGGTGGTCAAGTCGGCGCGGGTGATGAAAAAATCGGTGGCCTGGCTGGAACCCTATCTGGAAGCCGAAAAGGCCGAATGCCCGGCCGAAAATGCGGGCAAGATCCTGATGGCGACCGTCAAGGGCGATGTGCATGATATCGGCAAGAATATCGTTGGCGTCGTGCTGCAATGCAACAACTATGAGGTCATCGACCTGGGCGTAATGGTGCCGGCAGACAAGATCTTGCAGACAGCGCGTGATGAGGGCGTCGATATCATTGGTCTGTCCGGCCTGATCACGCCGTCGTTGGATGAGATGGTGCATGTCGCCAAAGAGATGAAGCGGCTGGACTTCGATATTCCGTTGATGATTGGCGGCGCGACGACCTCGAAGGCGCACACCGCAGTCAAGATTGAACCGCAATACGAACACGGCGTGATCTACGTCGCCGATGCGTCTCGTGCGGTGGGCGTTGCATCGACATTGTTGTCGGAGGACCAGAAAGCGTCATTCCTTGCCGAGACAACAGCGGAATACGAGCAGGTGCGTCAACGCCGTGCCGGGAAAGATGAGGCACGAAACCTGATTCCGATCGAAGACGCCCGCGCCAACCCGACGCCAATCGACTGGGCCAGCTATACGCCACCGCAGCCATTGCAGCCGGGGATCACGGTATTGCGCGACATCCCGTTGAGCGAACTGCTGCCATTCATCGATTGGACTTTCTTCTTTCATGCCTGGCAACTACGCGGTCGTTTCCCGCAGATTCTGGATGATGCCGACAAGGGTGAGGAAGCGCGCAAGTTATACGCCGATGCCACCGCAATGCTCGATCGCATCGTCGATGAAAGCTGGCTCAAGGCCCAGGCGGTGGTTGGGCTGTTTCCTGCCAATGCGGTCGGTGATGACATCGAAGTCTACGAGGACGAGAATCGCGAGCAGGTGATGCTGACTTTCCACAACCTGCGCAAGCAGGGCAAGCAGCCAACGGGGAAGTACAACGAATGTCTGGCAGACTTTGTCGCGCCCAAAGAGAGTGGCAAGCCGGACTGGATCGGCGGCTTTGCCTGTACCGCTGGTGAAGGTATCGACGAGCATGTGGCAGCGTTCGAAAAAGACCACGATGACTACAACAGTCTGATGCTGAAGGCGCTCGCCGATCGGCTCGCCGAGGCACAGGCCGAGTGGCTGCACGCCAAGGTGCGGCGTGAATTATGGGGCTATGCGCCGGAAGAAGCGCTGGACAATGCCGACCTGATTGCCGAGAAATACCAGGGCATTCGCCCGGCGATGGGCTATCCCTCCAGCCCCGATCACACCGAGAAGGACTTGCTTTGGCAGCTACTCGACGCTGAAGCCAATACCGGCATCTGGCTCACCGAATCCAAGGCGATGGTGCCGACCGCAGCGGTCTCGGGGTTGTATTTCTCCCATCCGGATGCGCGTTACTTTGCCGTTGGCAAGATCAACAAGGATCAGGTGGAGGACTATGCGCAACGCAAAGGCATGGAACTGAAGCTGATGGAGAAGTGGCTGGGGCCAAACCTGGCCTACGACCCTGATCAATGATTCGGTGCCTGCTGAACCAGCCTGGTACTGCCGGCGTTTCGTCGGCAACGTTGGGCCTGAATAGCGTGGGTCGTATGCCCCCATGAACAGGCTCTTTGCGCTGCTCTTTCCTGCCCGGTATCGCTACCTGCCTGCCAGTCGTCTGCTCAATGTGTCGCTGCGGTCACTGCATATTCTTGGGTTTTCAGTGTTCACCGGCGGGTACTGGTTTGGGCAGCCAAACAGTGAGCTTGCGCCATGGCTTTGGTTGGCGATGGTCAGCGGTGGATTGATGGTGCTGATCGAGTTGTACGGCAGTTTCAGCTTTGTCGTTGAGCTGCGTGGTCTCGCGGTATTCTTGAAGCTTGGCTTGCTGGCGCTGGTACCCGTAGCCGGTGAGCGTGGTTTGTGGTTGCTGGCCACGGTGATCGTGCTCGCCTCCGTGACCAGCCATATGCGTGGCAAGTATCGGCACCTGAGTATTGTCTCGACCGATACAATCGAACGCCTGGCGGGGCGGACGGCTATCTGACCACCGGGTTGCCCTTGCGAATCCAGTCGGTAATGCCGCGTTCCACGTTGTAAATCTTCTTGTAACCCAGCTGCTGTGACAGCATCTTGCTGGCGACGGCGGTGCGGTTGCCAGTGCGACAGATCAGCGCCACGGGTTCATCGGGATCGGTGATCGCCTCGAACTTCTCCTGAAAGTCGGGCATGACGCGGCCGTTGCTATCGAACAGCGTAATCTTGTGGGAGCCTTTGATGACGCCAGTCTGTCGCCATTCCTCCGGACGGCGGATGTCCACCAGGGTAATGCCCTGTTGCAGTAGTGATTTCAATTCCTCGTTGGACACGTTGGTGTATCCATGTACTGCCGCCGCGTCACGGCTACAGGCGGTCAACAGTCCCACTGCCAGCAGCAGGATCATCAAAAAGGTATTGCGTGTTGTTGTCATCGTAAAAGCTCCATTTTGGCTGCGAACGAGTACGTTGGTGGTACTGGCTCGGATGCGCCGGTGGGTAGGGGATTCAAAGCCTGGCGGCGGGGATTGTCCAGATTGCCGTTTGGTAATGTGGGATTCCCTGTTTTGGCCAAGATGTTCTTGCATGCGACACCGCTGCCACCTAGATTGAACGGCATTGCCGATACTATTTGGAGAAAACCGCAATGTTCAATATGAAAGCCCTGTTTACGTTGGTTGTGGTCGCGCTTGTCACAACCGTTTTCATCGCGCCACCTGCCGAGGCGAAGCGGCTCGGAGGCGGCCTGAGTTTCGGCAAGAGCTACAAGTACTCGCGGCCTGTACAGCGTCAGGCCACACCGGCGCGCTCGCTGCGTAAGCCCGCGCAGGGACAGCAGGCTGCTGCCGGTTCGGCAGGTAGAAGTCGTGGTGGGCTCATGGGCATGCTCGGTGGCTTGGCTGCCGGTGGTCTGTTAGCGGCACTGTTCTTTGGTGGCGCGTTCGAAAACATCAACTTCTTCGACATTTTGTTGCTCGGTGGGTTGGCTTTCGGGGGCATGGCGCTGTTCAGGGCGATGCGCCGCAACAGTGCGCCGGCCTATTCGCGTGAGGCCGCTGCGGGGCCGGGAGGCTACCAGCCGCCACCAGCGCCCGAGGCGCAGCGCCCCAGTAGTGGTGGTTTCCAGATTCCGGAGATCGGGGCTGCGTTGCAGGGACATAAACTGAGTGAGCAGCCGGACTGGTTTGATGAAAATGCGTTTATGGCGGAAGCCGCCAACCACTTCATGACACTACAGAAGGCATGGGACAGTGGGGACATGTCGCAGATTCGGGAATATGTTACGCCTGAATTCTTCGACTACATCAGCCGCGAGCGTGCCGCGCTGCCAGCCCAGCAGGAAACGAAGATTACCAACCTGCAACCCCAGCTGCTGGATCTGCTGCGCGATGGTGACAAAGTCGTGGCCGCGATCTTGTTTCAGGGATATGAGCAGGAACCAGGCGGTGAACCCGAGGCTTTCGCCGACATCTGGCATGTAGAGCATCCCGCTGATGATCCGAATGCCGACTGGTTGCTGGCAGGCATCCGCAAGTTGGATGACGTTGACAGCTGAGCGTGCACGGTAAGATAAACCCAGGGTGTGCGCGCGATGAGCGTGCGCACCTTATGCTTATGTGCTGACTGGATGTCGTCGATCAGAGCGCTTTTGTCCGGTGCTTGCCGCAGCGTTTACAACGCCATGCGGTGACTAGCTTCCCCAACTTCACGTCGAACTTCTTGTCACTCTCAAGCACCCACTTGTGAAACCC
>CAZQXF010000201.1:4018-5472 GCA_964596975.1 uncultured Thiotrichales bacterium
TCCCCAACTTCACGTCGAACTTCTTGTCACTCTCAAGCACCCACTTGTGAAACCCCCGCCGGCAGAGCGTATTGCCCTTGTGTTTCTCCTGCAGCGAGGGTTTCTTGAATGCGATGACCTTGCCCATGAATGGAAGCCGGGATCAGCCGATCTTGGCGTTACCGCCGTCGAGACAGGGTGGTGATTCCGGGGCTTTCCCGCTGCGCTCGAACCATTGATCCGGGGTGTAGGTATGTAGCGCCAGGGCATGGATTTTCTGCAATACGTCTTTCAGCGTTTCATTGACGAGGCGGTGCTGTTTGATCAGTGGCAGGCCATCGAAGGCGGCGCTGACCAATGTGATTTTGTAGTGCGATTCGGCATCGGGTGGCACGTTGTGCATATGGGTTTCGTTCTCCACTTCCAGATGCACAGGGTCGAAGGTTTCCTTCAGTTTGCTCTCAATGGTTTCCTGCATGCTCATGGCGTTTTTTTCCGTTAGAAAAAGTCGAGCCCAATGATATCCTGAATCCGTTTCACGGCAATGACTTCCATGCCTTTGATCTTCTTTTTCGGGGCATTGGCGTGGGGGATGACGGCTTGTTTGAAACCATGTTTGGCGGCTTCCTTGAGGCGCTCTTCACCATAGGCGACGGGGCGGATTTCACCGGCGAGCCCGATTTCGCCGAAGGCGATCATTGTTTGGGGTAATACCAGGTCGCGAAAGCTGGAGAGTGCCGACAGCACCACCGGCAGGTCAGCGCCGGTCTCGGCAATCTTGACGCCGCCGACGACATTGATGAAGACATCCTGGTCGTGCATGGTGATGCCACCGTGACGCTGGATCACCGCTAGCAGCATGGCGAGGCGGTTGTGTTCCAGGCCAACGGTGACGCGCCGCGGTTGTGAGGCGTGGCTGTCGGTGACCAGCGCCTGTACTTCGACCAGCAAGGGGCGTGTGCCCTCACGGCTGACCATGACGACACTGCCGGAGACCGGGTCGTCATGGCGTGACAGGAAGATGGCGGAAGGATTGTTGACCGCCTTCAGGCCGGTTTCGGTCATGGCGAAGATGCCGAGTTCGTTGACTGCGCCAAAGCGGTTCTTCACTGCGCGCAGTACCCGGTAGCGACCGTCCGGATCACCTTCGAAATAGAGCACGGTATCGACCATATGCTCCAGCACCCGCGGACCTGCCAGCGCGCCTTCCTTGGTCACATGGCCGACGACGAACAGCGAGATGTGATGCTGTTTGGCCATGCGTACCAGCTGGGCGGCGCTGTCGCGTACCTGGGCGACGGAGCCAGGCGCTGACTGGAGTTGTTCAGTGAACAGTGTCTGGATCGAGTCGATGACGGCGACGCGTGGGCGCTTGTCGAGAATGGTGGCGATGATATTTTCGACGCAGGTTTCGGTGTACAGCTCGATATGGTCGGCCTGCAGCCCAAGGCGGTGGGCGCGCATGCTGATCTGCT
>CAZQXF010000202.1:0-5449 GCA_964596975.1 uncultured Thiotrichales bacterium
TAATCGATATCCGTGGATTTGCAGCCAAACAGTGCTAAGTCCGACAGACTCCTAGCCTCCCTGCGGCTCGATCTTCCCGGCGATGGAGGCGATCGAGCGGAGCGTACCCGACAGGCCATCTCGTTCGTTGCGCACGTCGATGATCTGCGTCATCAGGTCTTCGAAATCAGCCGTGAGTGTTTCGATCTGCTGGCGGGCCTGTTCGTTCTCCTTTTCCAGCATGGCGACACGCTCGTTCAGACGGGTGCGTTCTTCTATCAGCTGGTGTTTGGCAGCCACCTCGCTTTCGTGCAGTTTTTCCAGCGAGGTGAAGCGCGCCAGCAGCTCTTTCTGTTCGTCGATAAAGGCTTCGCGGCGCTCCTCGGCTTCCAGATTCTCATGCCGTAACCGTTCATTGTCAGCTACCAGTTTTTCGGCGCGTTGTTGCAGCATATCGAGTTTTTCCTGCTGCACCTTATGCGCATGCTCAAGTTCTTCGACTTTATTCTCCAGCGTCTGCCCTATCGACTCGCTTCCCGCGAGCCGTTCCGCCATCCGTTTACGCTCCTGTTCAAGCGTATCTTTCTCTTCCAGCAAGCGCTTCTTCTCGGCCTTGAGCGAAGCCTGTTCCTCTTCGTCCTTGTCTCTCAACGCGCGAAGCTCCCCAGCAAGCTCGTTACGTTCCTTTTCGACTGCACGCAGCACCTCTTCCAGCCGTGATATCTCGGTTTTCTGCCGCGTGACCACTTGCAGACGACGCGCCTTGTCGGCCCGTAGATCCTTGAATTCCTGCTCGGCGCGCTGATGATATTCTTCGAGTTCGCGGTTTTTTTCCCGTAGCGCCGCCATCTCGTCGACAGCTGCGTTTTGCCGCATCCTGCTGCTGATACGTGCCACCAACCAGCCGATCAGTGCGGCAACCAGCAGACATAGCACGATCTCCGTGATTAGAAAACTCATTACTCCATCTCCTCCAGCGTCATTTCTATTCTTCGATTGCGGGCTCTGCCATCGGCCGTATTATTGTTTGCTATCGGCTCAGCTTCTCCGGCACCCCGGGTTTTGATTCTCGACGGGTCTATCCCCTGCTGACTCAGAAAATTGCCTACTGCCCTGGCTCGCACCTCGCTCAAGCGCTGATTGGCAGCGGCATCACCACGGGAATCGGTATGCCCGGTGATCACGACGCTGCCCGGACAAGCCTTCAGCATCGCAGCGAGCTGTTCCAGTGTCTGCGTGGAGTCGCGCTGTAACACGGCGCTGCCGTTTCTGAATCGAATTCCGCCCTTGGCCAGGCTGCTGTCGATTTGTTGTTGGCACTGGTTCAGCGTGCTGCCACCACCACCCGCCACGCCGCCAGCAATGACGGCAGTGGCAGGCTGCTCCTCCCCCTGCTCGGCCATTTCAAGCACATAACCAAGACCAAGGAAAGGACTGAACTTTTCCCGAATCACAGCAGCCCCTTCCTTGTCCCGGGGCGTGCCGGTCACAACAATATGTCCCGGACGAATTTCCACCTTGCCCTTGTCCAGCAACGCAGACACACCGATGGCGGCGGCGAGAATTTCCGGTGCGCCCTTGAGATGAACCTCGGCGGTCACCAGCTCATCTGCGTCCAGTTGCAGTTGCAGTTGCTGTGACGGCAACAGATCAGCCAGCGATTTGCCCTCGGGCATTGGCGGAATGACGCCGCCGAGTATGATCGGCGTTTCAGGGGATTGGCGCACTGCGGTGAAGACGGGATCAGGCGTAGGAATGGGGGTTGCGGTTTCAGTCACTCCACCACCGACGAAGCGTACTGTTCGAACACCGGGGATGGACGCGACTGCCTTGCGTAGCTGGGCCGACGCGTCAGCGTCCGGGGGCGTGCCACTGACAATGAGATCGCGGCCATCGGCTTCGACATCAGCCCAGCCGGCACCCAATGACGCAATACTATCCGTCGCCCTTTTTTCCAGTTCGGCCTCGATGCGTGGCGCATTGGTCATGACACACAGCACCGTCACAGCGGCAAGCGCCAGCAATCCAGTCAGTCTGACCATCCAAAGTCTCATGCAGGTCCTCAACGTATCATCGTTCGCAACAAGATGCGGGGGCTCCAATAGCACCCATGTTCGTTCAATCACTCCAGGCGGGCGCAGATGCCTGCTGGCTGCCACACGACCATAAGCCGTGCTGCGGCTTGCGAATCGCGGGGCAACATGTTCCTGAAAATGGATTCCGGGCTGATCCCTGGAACTGTCAGCAACGTACCGGCAGCGGTGTTGCTGAAGCATCGATTTGCGTGAATACGCGAGATCCCTGACGCTGAATACGATATGGATGGGCGAATAGCACCGCTCCACTCGAGCGTCAAATCTATGCCGAAATGCTTTTGTGATCAAGCCGCCAGTGCAAACAGATGTTTCCGACGACCGCTATACACGTGAACGATAACGTAACCGTGCTGAACTTCCGGACCCGCTGAGTGACTAACGCTACAATTCAAGTTGATGCATCGTTTTGCAAGGTTTCCGCCCATGGCGCTCATGAACAGCAGCACCCTCAAACCCCGCCTGATGAAGACCGCGCTGAATACGCTGTATTTCTCCGGCCTCTACCGCTTGCTCGAACGCGACTGGCAAGGGGTAGGCGCTATTTTCACGCTACACCATATCAGCGAGAATGGCCCGAAACCCGAATTTTCCCCCAACCGGATTCTGGACATCAGCGTCGACTTTCTCGACACGACGCTGACACTGGTGCGCAATGCTGGCTACGATATCGTTTCCCTCGACGAGGCTCGCCGGCGTCTGCTGGCAGGTGATTTCTCACGCCGTTTCGTTGCCTTCACCCTGGACGATGGCTACCTCGACAACTACAAACTGGCCTGGCCGATCTTCCGCAAGCACAACGCCCCTTTCACGATCTATGTGGCCACTGCTTTCCCGGACGGTACTGCACTGCTGTGGTGGGAAATACTGGAAAAAATCATTGCCGAAAGAGAGCAGCTGGCAATCCGGATCGGTGGTGCAGAACAGTCATTCCGAACCGCAACCACGGCGGAGAAGTATGCCGCCTGGGATAACATCTATCGGCAGCTGCGCCGCATGCCGGAGGCAGAGCAGCGTAGCACTATCGCTGCACTCGCCGACGCCTGCCATGTCGATACGCGCAAACACTGCGTGGAGCAGTCGATGAGCTGGGACATTATCCGCGAGTTGGCGAATGACGACCTCGTCACGATCGGCGCACATACGATCAATCATTATGCGCTGGCAAAACTCAGCGAGACACAAGCGGCCGATGAAATCATGCGCTCCCAGTCATTGCTGGAAGAACAGACCGGCAAGAAGCC
This sequence comes from uncultured Thiotrichales bacterium, assembly GCA_964596975.1. GTDB lineage: Bacteria > Pseudomonadota > Gammaproteobacteria > UWMA-0217 > UWMA-0217 > JALSHZ01. The sequence goes on from CAZQXF010000202.1 coordinate 3,317, forward strand.
GCTGCATTTTTCTTACCCCTACGGCGATGCAAGCTCTGCCGGTGCGCGTGAATTTCGCCTCGTCGAGTCACTGGGCTTCCACACTGCCACGACGACCCGCAAGGCCATGCTGTATCCCGAACACGCCAACCATCTGACCGCTCTGCCGCGTATTTCCCTGAATGGCGACTATCAATCAGAACACTTCACCAAACTGTTTCTTACCGGCGCACCTTTCGCACTGAGCAACCGCTTCCGCCGCATGGTCGTGGACTGACCCACATCAGTCACGAAACCTCCTGACAAACCATCCGACCCACCCTACCCGGCTCTACCCCGAGAACGCTCTCTTGCAGAGAAATTGAACTCTAGCCAGTGAACCTTGTCTACCGCTCATAGCCCCCTGTTGTCACCCATTGCTGGCAACACCCAGAAATGGATGTAGAGACTGGGAACAGCTTGGAACAAGCGTCAAAGAATACTCAGGAGTGTAATAATGCAACACGGATTTCTCGATCGGAATCGGCATCTTTCTGGCACCTTACGAATTCAGGAAGCCTATGTCACCGGCATCGTCGGTGTTATGGACTTTCTACTGATCGCATTTATCGGACTATTGACATTTGGCTTCTATCCCGGTTGGCACAATGAAGCCAGTCATCTCTATATTTCCGCCATCTTTTTTACCGCCGTGATGATCGTCACCAGCCTCAAGGTAACGCACTGCTACACGCTGGAAAATCTTCGCTTTCGCGGCCGGGAACTGAAACGCGCCATCGGCATATTCACGCTGGTTTTTCTGGTTGCGATCTCCCTGGGGTTTGTTTTCAAGATATCCGATGAATTCTCCCGCGTCTGGGTACTGCTCTGGTTCAGCGGATCCGTCGTGGCATTTACCATTGCCCGCGCCATGATGCGCCCAATGCTGATGAAAATGGTGGACAATGGCCACCTGATTCGCAATGTCGCCATTGTGGGTGGTGGCGGACACGGCGAAGCATTCATCGAGCGTCTGAAAGACAACGCCTACCCCTGGATCAATATTGTCGGCGTCTACGACGATCGCCACTCACGCCTGTCAGACAAACTGAAAAAATCGCTAGGCATTAGCGGTGATACGAACAAACTGATCAATGACGCGCGCAACGGCCATATCGACGACATCGTCATTGCACTGCCGTCGAATCGGGTTGAACGCATTCAGCAAATTGTCGACAAGCTCGATGTGCTGCCCACCAATATCAACCTCAGTCCCGATATCTCGGAACTGACATTCGGCCACTCCGAGCGCACCAGCTACGGCGATCTCCATCTGCTCAATTTGCGTAAACGCCCCATGGAAGGCTGGCGCCAGTTCGTGAAGTTTCTCGAAGACCGTATTATCGCCGCGCTGATCTTTCTGATGATTCTGCCCGTCATGGCGGTGATTGCCATTCTGATCAAGCTCGACAGCAAGGGGCCGGTGCTGTTCGCGCAGAATCGCTACGGTTTCAACAACCAACTGATCAAGGTCTACAAATTCCGCTCCATGTATAGCGACAAGACCGACGCCAATGCCGAAAAACTGGTGACGCGTAATGACGCCAGGATCACGAAGATTGGCGCCTTTCTGCGACGCACCAGCCTTGATGAGCTGCCACAGTTCATCAACGTGCTGAAGGGCGAAATGTCGATCGTCGGGCCACGACCCCATGCACTGAAAGCCAGTGCCGCCGGGCGTCTCTACGACGACATCGTTGATGACTATGCAAAACGCCATCGCGTCAAACCCGGCATTACCGGCTGGGCACAGATCAACGGCTGGCGCGGCGAAACCGATACCGAAGAAAAGATTCTCAAACGAGTCGAATACGACCTGGAATATATCGAAAACTGGTCGCTGACGTTCGATTTGAAGATTATCTTCAAAACAATTTTTGGCGGATTTTCAGGCAAGAACGCCTACTGACGATCTCAATTTTCGGAGTTGATCCGGGTGGATGTTGGCACCATTGGCAGAAATATCGCTGCCTCCTTCGACGGCCTCCCCCTTTTTCAAAGGGGGATTGAGGGGGATTTTCAGGGACTTGCTACCAACCCAAGGTCTATCCCCCCCTTTGCGAAAGGGCTAGTCCTGCTTACCTGAACGCCAAAACTTGGATGACGATCAATTCA
>CAZQXF010000203.1:0-5445 GCA_964596975.1 uncultured Thiotrichales bacterium
GATTGGATAAATCAAGCGCTTATATGCCCAAGCTATGAGGGTCCCCGCTTTTTTTCTATTCTTTATAGCTGACTTTGTCAAAGGGGGATTGAGGGGGATTTTCGACGGCTTGCTGCGGACTCGGCGCCGTTCCAATCTCCCCTAACCCCCTTTGCGAAAGGGGGGAACCGCTAAATCTGCCCATTTGAACTCCGAAACTTGAGTTGGTATGAGAGGCTGGCGGGTTGCTGGCGGAGGGGAGTTTAGCAAATCGGCCTCAGCTTGGGGGAATTGGCTGGGGTGAAGGTTTAACGAAGCTGCCGAGCCGGGTTCAGAAGATCGTCGAAAGCTTCAGCAATGACTGGTTGGCACGCTGGCCTGAGTACTGTCGATCACGACGGTATTCGATGCCGACGGTCGAGTGGCTATCGAGTGCAATGGAGGCGGCGGCCAGCCATCGCGTTTGGGGCAGTTCCAGCATCTCGGCATCTGCGGTCTGTTGCCGGGCGAGCGCCAAAGTCGTGGGTTTCCCGAAGGCGGTGCTGCTGTAGTCCAGTTCGAGATTGGTTGCCGTGGGCTGCGCGTGTTCATGGCCGAGGTCGTCGGTGCTGAAAGGCCGCAGGGCGGCAACCTGTTCCGTGATGAGCGTGCAGTCGTGATGTTTGATGCTGGCATACAGGGCGGCGCCGGGAACCCTGCGGCGCAGCTCGCCGGGTTGGGTGATGGCTTCCTGTAGCGCGTCTGTGTCAGCGAGGTTGTTGAGCCATGACAGCGCAATCGTCAGCTCGCTGTTGCCAGATGTTGCCGCCATGTGGATGTGGGTGCCATAGAGATCGAGCGCATCATCCTGGTTCTGGTGACTCTCGCCATTGGCGATCCACAGCATAGCGCTGAGTCGGCGGCGTTCCCAGCCGAGTTGTATCGCGCTTTCACGTGTTTCGCCGAGTTCCAGCGTCAGCGGATCGGAGAGCAGGGCGCTGCCGTATTGGCCAAAGGGGATGTAGAGCCGCCCGGCAGCCAGCGACCAGGCTGTATGTGGTGATGTGACGGTGATGATGGCTTCGTCGATGTCGATAGGAACATCGGCGTCTTCTTCGAATAGCAGCAGAACATGGCCCCGGGTGATGCTGGTAAGCCGTGCATCGAGGCCGAGTTCCACTGTCGACACAGTGATATCAGCGTGACCACCGTCAGCATCACGACTGTGTTGGGCATCCACTTCAATGGCGCCAACCAGGTTGAGCCGCGATTCACGTTCGGCACCGCGTGCGCCACGGCTTTTTTCCAGGCGTTCGGTACGGTGCGTCAAGGTGGGTGCTTCGGCGTTAGCTGCCTTGTCTTCGGCCGATGTCGGCAACGTGGTCAGGGCAAGCAGCAAGATACCCAGCTGGGTGATGTAGCGGCGAAGCGGGCGCATGGCCTTTCTCCACATGTGGCCGAAATTGGTGATGAATCGTAACACGAATGAGTTGCATTTCAATAGTTATAGTCAAGATCTCGTTCCCTGCCTGCGACACTATGTCACTGCCGCGGTGCTGTCAGTTTTCCTATCCTTTCCTGCCATCGATCAAGTGGATTTTCAGGAGAGGTCATGCAGTTGCAGGCAAAAATAATGTCGTTGTCATTGGCAGTGTCACTGTCGCTCGGTGTGGCGGGAGCGGATGAACTGGAAGCGGTACTGGTGGAAGAGAGCCTACCGATCAACCCGAATGTTTCCGAACCCGATGCCTATAACCGCGTTCGCGCCGTCAGCGCGGATGGGGCCGATTTTCTGCGTCAGCTCAATGGGGTGTCGATCAGCCGCTTTGGTGGCCGTGGACTGGAGCTTATTGTTCGTGGCCAGTCGCAAACACGCCTGAATGTGCTGCTCGATGGTGGTTATGTGCATGGTGGTTGCCCCAATCGCATGGACCCGCCAGCCAGTTGGGCGGCATTGGAGACTTACGAAAAAGTCACCGTGCTCAAGGGTGTGCAGTCCGTTATTTATGGCGCGGGCGGTAGCGGTGGTACGGTCATTTTCGAACGGGATACGCGCGAGCTGGCGCTCGACCGCGGCGTTCATGGCAGGGTCTCGGCACTGGCGACAGACAACGGTATTTCCAGCGATGTGCTGGGTGATATTGTCGCCGCCTCGGACAAGGGGTTTTTTCGCGCCTTTGCCGAAGTGAAAAATGCAGACAATTATGAAGATGGTAACGGCGTGGAGGTGCGTTCTTCGTTCGATCATCGGCAGGGCGGCGTGGTGTTTGGCCTCACGCCCAACGAAAACCGGCTGATTGAACTGACGCTAGAGCGTAACGATTTCGAGCATGCGCTGTACCCCGGTGCGGGAATGGACAGCCCCGAGGAGGAGGGCTCGTTCTATCGCTTTCGCTATGAGGATAAACCGGCTGCCGATTGGCTCGATGGCATCAAGTTTGAAGCCTATTCGAGCGATGTCGATCACTTGATGGACAACTACAGTGAGCGTCCGGCACCACTGTATCCAGCCGGAACAATGAAGGCCGGGTCGCCCATGCTGCGGGCTGCGCCCACCAATTCAAAAACTACTGGTGGCCGCTTGTTGCTCAATTCCGGGACGGATTTAACTCGCATAGACTGGGGACTCGATTTACAGCGCAATGAACGAACCGCGGTCTTGAACAATATGGACAGCGGTACGGCCAAGCCGCTTTCCTATCTCTGGCCGGATGTCACCATTGAGCAGCTTGGTCTGTTTTCGGAAGCGACAAGAACAGTCTCCGCTACGGTAAAGGTGAAGGCTGGCCTGCGGATTGACAATGTGGATGTGACGGCAGCTAAAGTGAACGACAAGCCGCTACTGGTATCACCCAATATGGCTTACCAGAGCTACTATGGTGTGGCAGCAGAAGACCAGTCGGAAACCAATGTCGGTGGACTGTTGAGACTGGAGCAGACGCGCAAAAATGGCGTCAGCCTTTTTGCTGGAATATCGCGCAGCGTGCGCACCGCCGATGCCACCGAGCGATACATGAATAAATGGAATGCTGTCGGAAAAATGCGCTGGGTAGGCAATCCCGAGATCGAGCCGGAGAAACACCATCAGATTGATATGGGCGTCGTCAAAGCGACGGAACGTTCACGTCTTGGCGCGACCATTTTCTATGACGATGTTGCGGACTATATTTTGCGTGATGCCGCGCGCGGGCAGCCCGGTGTTTTGCTGGCGGATGGGGCAGATATCTATCGTAACGTCGATGCTGAGTTGTATGGCGCCGAACTGGAGGGTCAAGTTCAGCTTAGTGATGTGCTCGATGCTTCGGCTAGCCTGGCATGGGTTCATGCCACCAACACGACCGATGACCGACCCATTGCCCAGACGCCGCCGTTGAACGGCAAAGTCCAGCTCGACTATTCCGCGGGCGAGTGGAGCCTCGGTGGGCGGGTGCGTTTCGCCGACAAGCAAGATCGTATCGATACCCTCAGCAAGCAGGAAGTGGGTGAAACCGCCGGTTGGGCCGTGCTCGATCTCTACGGTGATCTACAGCTCGGTGAGATTTTCAGCCTGCGCGCCGGCGTCGATAATGTGCTCGACAAAACCTATGCCGAACACGCCAGCCGCTCGAATTTGCTGGATCCGGTAGCCATCAAGGTGAATGAGCCTGGCAGGGTGATGTGGGTGAAGCTGACGGCGGAGTTTTGATTGGCCCCTTCGGCCCCTTCGACTCCGCTCAGGGACCGGGTCGGTAGTAGGTCCCTGAGCGGAGCCGAAGGGAGCGGGTAAGGTGGTAGGTCCCTGAGCGGAGCCGAAGGGAATCAACCATTACGCCCAATCAATTCCCTCGTTCAGTATCCGAGCCGATGATGGCATCGTATTCTGCTTGTGTGAGGTATTTCGGCTGGTAGTCAATGCCCTGGTTAGCCAGGTTTTTGATGAAGGCGCGCAGGTGATTGCGCGAGCCTTTCAGGAGCATGTCATAGGTTTCGATGATGTCGTCGTTGCCGATCACGTCTTCCTTGCGTTTTTCGATATCGATGATGTCGATTTCCTCGATGGCGGCACCTACTTGCAGCGCATCGATCAGGCTCGCGTAGCCCTTGTTGACCAGTGAGTCGTACATTGATTGCAGATCGTTGTCGACGAAGACGCCGATGGGATTGCTGCCAACCGGGTCGGGGATATCGTATGCCGTCAGCAGCGTTAGCACCGCATCGGTGTGTGTCTGTTCGCTGTTGGCAATATTCTGGAAGATCTGCTGATTCCAGGTGTCATAGAGGGTCAAGTAGACATCGCGTGCCAGTTTTTCTTCTTCACGCATGAACAGCAGGCCGGCTTTTTCGGCGGGGCTGATCTCGCCGCCTGAAAGTGTGTCGAGGGCGGTTGTATCAATCGAGCTGCTGCTATTGTCGTCATTGGTCAGGAATGCAGTATCTGGGGTGCTGCTTGCGTCGGTAAGGTCACTTTCATCGCAACCAGCGATCGCTATGCCAATTGCGAGGATCAACAGGGTAGTGGCGGCGCGTTGTCGCACGATGTTATGAAAAGGTATTGTTTTTCTCCGGATCTTGTTGTCGGCGCCCGCAGTACATGCGAGCGCCTTATCGGTTTATCGGGTTCTTGGCGGTCAGCGATTCATTCCCATGCCGCGTCCCATCCCCATCCGTCGGCCCTGGCCGGGGCCGTAGCCAGCGGCAGGTGCGTCGGGCAGCTTGAGCCCTTTCTCCCTTGCGCGCTGCTGCATCTGTTCATGATGCTCTGCGCGAATCGCGGCGCGTTCTTCGGCGCTGCTGGCGGCTTGCATGCGCGCGCGAAAGGCCTGGCGTTCCTCGGCAGTCATCAACTGACTGCCTCTGACCTCGGTGGCCTGCTGGTTGCCGAGATCGGGAAGCTGCATCGGGGTGGGGTCGGCTGCCTGAGACAGGCCGCTGGCTCCGGTGAACAATACGATGGCAGCGAGCTGCAAATATTGATGTTTCATGATGGTCTCCTTCTGATCGTTTGAGAACGGATTGTCCGAATCCCTCATTGCTGCTAGCGCCACCTTGTGCCGTGCTGATGAGGAATTCTTGTTTCACACGGTATGGTTGAGCTGTTGCGCAAGTATTTCCGGCGCGGGGTAAATTGTTTCAGCCTGTTTCAGGCCGTTTCCGAAGCGTCGTGGTGACCGCCGGGTGGGGGAAGAGTGGTTTCACTGAATGGTCTTTTTTGCGCGAAACAACCTGCTTTTCAGCGTGAAAACTGGAAAAATAGCCGCTCTGATTCATACTGTTGCCAACTTTGGATTTAGAGTACCCCTATGTCAGCAAGCCCAACCGCCGTAGCATCCGCCGTCTCCATGTCTAAACCCGCGCATCACGACAGTTTCGAGTGGCTGCGCAGTGAGCCGATCGATTCATTGAACCTGGTGGTGGAGGAATACCGCCATGTCGAGACTGGGGCGGTTCACTACCATCTGAAGTCGGACAGCGATGAGAACGTGTTTCTGGTAGGCTTGCGCACCGTGC